>JABMRZ010000038.1 GCA_013202315.1 Candidatus Tariuqbacter arcticus
CTAATACTATGTGGAAATGACAGCCCCCTAAAACCAAAATCCTAAATACTATTTTCAAAGTAAATAGTATTCAATTCGATTTCAATGAAAAAGACACTACCAACTATCATAATCGTGTTCACCTTAGCTAGTTTGCTTTTTGCGGAAGTGAAACTCAACGATTATAATCGCAGTGTCCCCCGGACCGTTTCAATCCCCTCTTTGAAGCGTGGGGATTTCACCTATATCGACGCTGAAGCGCTGGCGGCGGCGCTGGAAATCAGGACTTTTAAAGAGCCGGTTAAGCGGAAGCTGGTATTTTATCTGCTCAAGAAACAGTTGAAGATGACCGCAGATAACCATTTCGTGATGGTGAATGATGAAATCTATCAACTGCCGGCGCCAATTATTCAACTGAATGAATCCATTTTTATCCCCCTGGAACCTTTCCTGCAAGAATTCGGTATTCTGTTCCCTGGCTCCTTTGTATACCACCAGGGGGAATTGAATTATTCCGAAATACTCTACAATGTATTAAAAATCGCTTCCACTTATGATGGAGCCGGGGTGAGTTTGGATATCTTAACCTGCGATAAACTGCAATTCACCGATGAAATCAACCGGAATGGAAAATTGGTGTTGAATGTCAAGGATGGAAAGGTTGACAAAAGGTATTTCTCGGAGAACACCCTGCCTCAAGGGGTTGATTCCTTGAGAATCGTTCAATTCGATGATGAAGTGGAGCTGATTCTCCAGTTCCCGCCTTCGACAGTGATTGATACGATATACGCAAACGATAACCCCCAAGGCATCAGGATTGAAATATCGGGAGGAATGAATACTACGGCTTCCGGCATCGACACCATCATAAATACCACCCGTGAAAGATGGCATATTGATACGGTGGTAATCGATCCCGGACATGGCGGAAAGGACCCTGGAGCAATCGGGCCCACCGGACTCAAAGAAAAAACTGTCGTCCTGGATATCGCCCTGCGCCTGGAAAAATTGTTCAATAAGAAAACGAAGATTAAAACGGTGCTGACCCGCCGAACCGATATTTTCATTCCCCTGCACCAAAGGGGTAAAATCGCCAACCGGAACAAGGGCAAACTCTTCATATCCATTCACTGCAACGCATCGACCGACCGCCGAGCGAAAGGCTGCCAGGTCTTCTTCCTAAGTCCCGCTCGAACTGAACAAGCGCTGGCAGTGGCTGAAATGGAAAACGCGGCGGTTAAATTTGAGGAAGACCGATCATTGTATCAAGACTTGACCGATGAAAACTACATCCTCCTGGCTATGGCGCAGTCGCAATATACCAAAGAAAGCGAATCGCTGTGCACCTTCATCGAAAATAAGTTTTCTCAAAAGACCAACCTTAGAAATCGTGGAGTCAGTCAAGCGGGCTTTTATGTCCTATACGGCGCTAATATGCCGGCTGTTCTAGTGGAAACCGCTTTTATCTCCAACTATTATGAGGAAAAACTACTGAAAAGTAAAAAATTCCGACAGACTATGGCCGAAGCAATATTTTTGAGTATTGCGAAGTTCTGTGAAGAGAAAGAAAAAGCGATTCGATAAACTCCATAGTATCAAGTAGCAAGTAGCAAGTATCAAGTAAAAATTGTCCGATAAAACATTGACTTTTAATATAAAACTCTTGGCACTTGGCACTTGATACTTGGCACTAAATTATATTTGTTTAGTTCAAGGGGTGCGACCCCCTTTTCATTAAACGAGAATTAATGTCAATATATAACTTTGAACTATTCGTCGCCTGGCGCTACCTGCGCTCAAAAAGGCGCACAGCATTCATATCGATCATCACCTATCTTTCCATTGCCGGGGTGACTATAGGCGCGGCGGCGTTGGTGATAGTGCTTTCGGTTATGAACGGCTTCGAGCATGAGGTCCGTCGAAGGATTATAAACGCCGACGCTCATCTGAGGATTGTGCAGTATCACCATACCGCCTTCGACGGCTACCTGGAATTGGCTGAACAATTGAAGGAAGTGCCCCATATTCTGGGCGTTTCCCCCTTCATCGAAGAGAAGGGGCTGCTCGTTTCACCCGAAGGAAGCGATGGTATTGCGGTGAGGGGGGTGATTCCCGAAATGGTGAAAACGGTTACCGATGTGGAATCCATCATCATAGACGGCGGTATTTTCCACGATGAGGATAAGGGGCTGCCCGGAATCATAATCGGATTATACCTCGCTGACGGGCTCTTCATCGATGAAGGCGACACTGTTTCAATCATCTCGCCTTCGGGTATTTTCGCCGGGCTTACTATTCCGCGAATGATGAAATTCAGGGTGGACGGCATCTTTGAAACCGGGCTGATGGATTATGACAACCTATATTGCTTCATATCCCTTAAATCCGCTCAAAGACTATACGGGCTGGGCGATAAAGCTTCCGGCGTCGATATTAAAATCGATGATTTATACCGCGCCGATGCGGTGAAAGAAGAACTTATAAGAATGTTGGGGCCATACCCTTACCATCCCTATACCTGGTTTGAGATGAAGCCGAATCTTTATAACTGGATGAAGATTGAAAAATGGATGATGTTCCTGGTGCTGTCGCTTATAATCTTAGTGGCGGCGTTCAATATTACTTCTTCATTGATAATGATGGTGCTGGAAAAAAAACGGGACATCGGGGTTTTAAAATCCCTCGGCGCCGATTCCGGAACCGTGAAACGGATTTTCGCCTTCGAAGGACTGGTGGTCGGATTGCTGGGAGGGACGATGGGGACGATGGCTGGATTCATAATTTGTTTTCTGCAGTATAAATACCATTTCATTAAGCTCCCCGGCGATGTTTATATCATCGACTTCTTCCCCATCTTGATTAAACCGCTGGATTTCATCTTGGTATGGGCGGCGGCGGTTGTTTTATCGTTATTTGCAGGGTTTTATCCCGCTTTAAAGGCCTCTCAACTGCAACCTGCGGAGGCTATCAGGTATGAGTGATACGCTTATCTCCGCTGAGGGAGTGTATAAAAGCTATTTCCTGGACGGCAGGGAAATACCCGTTCTTAAGGGAGTGGATGTGTCCTTCAAGACCGGTGAAATCGCCGTCGTGGTGGGACCGTCCGGGGTGGGAAAATCTACTCTGCTTAATATCCTGGGAGCGCTCGACAGACCCACTAAAGGCGAAGTCTTTTTCAAGGGCAAACCTTACAGTACAATTCAGGAGATTGAATTCGCCCGCTTCCGCAACGCCGCCATCGGCTTTGTCTTTCAGTTTCATCACCTGCTGGGAGAATTCACCGCCCTGGAAAATGCGATTATGCCTCTGCTAATCGGCGGACATACCCGCCCTCAAGCCGAAATCATCGGGCGAAATATTCTCACCGAAATGGGCTTGGCGGATAGGTTGGAACACAAACCCTCGGAACTTTCCGGAGGCGAGCAGCAGCGGGTGGCGGTGGCGAGAGCGATTGTCAACCAGCCGCAATTAATCCTCGCGGATGAACCTTCCGGCAATTTGGACCAAGCCGCAGGCGAAATGCTGACCAGACTGTTATGGACACTGTGCCATGAAAAGGGACACGGCTTCATAATCGTAACCCACAACCCGAAATTGGCTGAAAAAGCTGATAGGATTATAGAAATGCGCAACGGGAGAATCGTTTCATAATGATATGCCAAAGATGTCAAATCAACGAAGCTTCGGTGATGATCACTCAGGTTATCAACGGAGAACGCACCGATTTCCACTTATGCGCTGAATGTGCGAAAGAGTTGGGATTGAACGACCCCTTCTCAGAAGTCCCCTCAGAGCTGCTTCAATTCATCCTTACCATGCTTGAGGAACAAGAGCGGGAACAGGAGCAAATTCCTGATATCACTTGTGAAAACTGCGGTCTGAATATACAGACTCTTTTCAAAAAGGGAATGCTGGGCTGTATTGAATGTTATCCGGCTTTTGAAGAACCTTTGAAGAGGCTGCTCAGGCGTTTTCATGGAACGAATCGACATCTGAAACCGAAATCGACTTCATATTCCATTAAGGTCAAACGCTTAAAGGATGAATTGAAAATCGCTCTGGAGCGGGAAGATTTTGAATCCGCCGCCAGACTTCGCGATAAAATTAATCTGTTCAAAAAAACCGATTGACGCACAGGATATTCTTATATGCGTTCTAAGCGTTGGCATAGTTATAAACGGTTATTGAAGCGGAGAATCGACTGGCTGAACCCCAAAGGGCGGGATTCCGATATCGTCCTGACCACAAGAATTCGACTCGCGCGCAACCTCAAGGGGTATAAATTCATCACTCGCGCACGCCTTGAAGAACAAAGTGAAATCATCGAGTGTTTCTATCGAGCGCGGGAAGAATCGCCACTAAAGGCAAATTCTGCCTTTTATGATATTGATATGATGGAAGATATTGCCCGAGTCATTTTAATCGAGCGCAGGATTATCAGACCGGAAATGGCGCATTCGGAAATGCCCGCCGCGGTGGTTATATTCCGCGGTGAGTATGTTTCTTTCACCGTGAACGATGAAGACCATATTCGAATCCGCTCCGTCGCTGCCGGCAGGGAAGTGAAGAAAGCTTGGGAAAAAGTTGTCAGGGTCTATACCCAGCTTTCGCAAAGGCTCGATTTCGCCCATAACCAAAAGTTAGGCTATCTTACTTGCAGTCCGGCTAATGTCGGAACCGGTTTGAGGGTTTCTTTCTTTTGTCATCTCCCGGGGTTATTTCTGACGGATAAATTGGATGAAGTTTTTAAAACTATAGCTTCAGCGGGGATCACCATTCGCGGATTTCAGGACGGTGATAAACAAAATATCGGGAATATCTTTCAAATTTCCAATCAGATGACCCTGGGTCTGTCCGAAGATGAAATCCTGTATCGAACCGAAAATATCATCAATCAAGTGGTAAAAGCGGAACAGGGCGCGCGAAAGGATATCATCGAAACGGACAGTCTCATCGCCCTCGACCGTGTTCACCGCTCCTTCGCTGTTCTGACTAATGCTTATTTGCTCGGTATTATTGAATTCATTAGTTTTGTGTCTTCCATCAGGCTGGGGATTGATTTAGGCTGGATTACGGGAATCACCTATTATGAATTGAACAGGTTGACCCTCTACGCTCAACCGGGGCATCTATCTGCAAGTATAAGCGGCGAACCCACGGAATTTGAAGTGGATAAGGCACGCGCAGATTTGGTGAAATCGGCTTTGAGTAATGCTGTTTTGGCGTGATAATTGCCCAATATTTGTAATATGGACAAATTTTATCTATATTCCTTTTACTATTGCTTTTTATGGGATTTTTTAGTAAATTATTGTGTATAGCTTAATAACCATTTAGAATCATATATAATAAGGAGATGTACGATGGAAGGACGATTAGAACATGAAGAAAGGATTAGAAGTACTGATGATATTGAGGTAGCGATTACTGATTCCGAAATCGAAGATTACGACAGTGGACTACTGGAATATAAAATTTTTACTTATCCAGCGGATTTTACACTTGAGGTTTTATATGATAAATGGAATTCGAAGGAACTCATAATTCCGAAATTTCAAAGGGATTTTGTTTGGAACCAGACTCAAGCGAGCAAATTAATTGAATCTTTTCTAATCGGTCTGCCGGTACCTTCGATTTTTTTATATACTGATCCCAAAACCCAGAATTACATTGTAATAGACGGACAGCAAAGACTAAAGAGCATTTTCTATTTCTTTGGGGGTTATTTTGGCGAAGAAAAAAATAATGACACTAAGATCTTCCATTTAAAGGGAATTATGAATGAACGATTTCTAAAAAAAACATATGATGAGTTCGAGGATGCGGAAAAGAAAAAATTTAAAAATTGTGTACTTAGAGCTTATATTGTTCAACAAATTGATTCAGGTGATAATACTAGCATTTATCATATCTTTGAAAGATTAAACACCGGTGGCACTTTTTTGTCAAATCAGGAGATTCGAAATTGTGTCTATAGAGGTGACTTTAATGATCTACTTGTTGAACAAAATAAGCTTTCTGAATGGCGTACGATTTTAGGGAAGCCGAAACCGGATAGCCGTAAAAGAGATATTGAACTCTTGTTACGGTTTTTCGCCCTCTATGATGTTGATAATTATAAAGCTCCTTTAAAACAGTACCTAAATAAATTTATGGGAATACACCAAAAACCCTCAGATGAATTCATAAGTGATAGTATAAAATTGTCCAAAAAAACATGCAATGAAGTTGTATCAGAATTGGGTGAAAGACCTTTTCATCTCAAGGGTGGTGGATTAAGTACACCAATATTTGATTCGGTTATGGTGGCTTTTGCAAAGAACTTGGAACATATACCAAGTGATATTAAGAAAAGGTATGATGACTTAGTTCATAATGAAGAATATTTAGAACTGACAAAAGTATCAACAACCAATACACAAACCGTTATAAAAAGGTTTGAATTCGCCGAAAAGGCTCTTTTTTCGGAGTAATATGATGAAAATTCCTAAAATTGACCATATAATTGAAATTTGTAATCATCATTTAACCACAATCAAAACAATTAATCCAGAAATTGAAACATATTTTACCATTTATCTCTTAATTCTATCAAGCGCGGCATTCGACCAAGAAATTTCTAAAATCGTTCTTACAAGAGTACAATTAGCGAGAGATCCAAGTCTACTCTCCTTTGTGGAAGCCTATCTCAACGACCATATAACCAATCCAAATACAAAAGTAATAAAAGAGAGAATTCTTAAGAAATTTGGACCCTTCTATATCGAGAAATTTAAAGAAGAATCAAGTAAGAATCCTATAATCGAAAATTCATATAATAGCATCATTACAAATAGAAATGAAGTTGCGCACGGCGGCGACTTAAAGATTACTTTCACTGAGTTTGTTAATTACTATGAAAAAGCACATACGATTTTAGATGTTTTGGGAATAGTATTATTAGGAAAGAAATAGGTGTTATTAAATATCTTGGGAAATTTTGCTGTTTGTGGAGATAACGATTAAAGGTTTTTACAATGACTAATAGATTCTCACTGCGCGTTCAACAGGTTATCCAGTATTCCCGTGAAGAAGCGATTCGATTGGGACACGATTTCATCGGAACCGAACATATTCTTCTAGGATTGATTCGCCTGGGTGAAGGACTGGCTATTCAAATCCTTCAGAACTTGAACGCCGACCTCGATGAAATCCGCGAAACTATCGAAGAGATGGTTGAACCGTCCAATCCCATCGCTAAACTTGGAAATATCCCCTTCACCAAACGAGCGGAAAAGGTCCTGAAAATTTCCTATATCGAAGGCAAAAACTATTCCAGTGAAATCATCGGAACCGAACATCTTTTACTATCTTTGGTAAAGGATGAAGATGGTATGGCATCTCAAGTATTGGCTGGATTCAATGTGTCTTATGAAAACGCAAAAGGCGAATTGGACAATATTCTCCGGGGTTCTTCGCATCTGAGTCCTTCCCAGCATAGAGAGCGCGAAAAGAGTAAAACTCCCAATCTCGAACACTTCGGACGCAACCTGACTAAACTGGCTCGCGAAGGAAAATTAGACCCCATCATCGGGCGAACCAATGAAATCCAGCGAGTCGCCCAAATCCTCTCCCGGCGAAAAAAGAATAATCCCGTCCTCATCGGTGAACCGGGGGTGGGGAAGACCGCTATCGTAGAAGGACTTGCGATTCGCATTATCGAACAGGAAGTATCCCCTGTGCTTTTCAGTAAGCGAGTAGTAGCGCTTGATTTGGGCTCCCTGGTAGCGGGAACTAAATACCGAGGTCAGTTCGAGGAACGGATTAAAGCCTTGTTGGTGGAAATTGAACGCAATCCCGAAGTCATCATCTTCATAGATGAATTGCATACCATCGTCGGAGCCGGCTCAGCTTCGGGTTCCTTAGATGCTTCCAATATGTTCAAACCCGCCTTGGCGCGAGGGGAACTGCAGTGCATCGGCGCCACCACTCTGAATGAATACCGTAATTCCATCGAAAAAGACGGCGCGCTGGAACGACGGTTCCAGAAAGTTATGGTCGATGCGCCTTCAACCGAAGACACCTTGAAAATCCTCTATGGTCTGCGGGAGAACTATGAAAAGCATCACGGCGTTCATTACACCGAAGAAGCGCTCCGCTCCGCTGTAATTCTGTCGGATAGATATATCACCGACCGTTTCCTGCCCGATAAAGCCATCGATGTACTTGACGAAACCGGAAGCCGCACCCGTTTAATGAACATTTCCGTGCCGGAAGAAATCCTTGAATTGGAAAGGGAAATCGAAGCTGTTCGTCAGCAGAAAGAGGAATTGGTCAAACAGCAGGAATATGAGCAAGCGGCGGTTCTGCGCGATAAAAAACAGAAAATCGAAGTCAAATTAAAGCATGAGCGTGAGAAATGGCAGTCCCAAGAAAGCGAACATCCTTATCTTATTGCCGAAGAGGATGTCGCCACCGTAGTCTCTATGATGACTGGAATACCCGTTCAGAAAGTCGCTATGTCCGAGTCCTTGAAGCTTCTGCAGATTAAAGAAAAACTGGCTCGCAAGATTATTGGACAGGATGAAGTGTTGGAAGCGATTGGAAAGGCGATCAAGCGCTCCCGTTCCGGTTTAAAGAATGTCAATCGACCGATAGGCTCCTTCATCTTCATCGGGCCTACCGGGGTGGGGAAGACCGAAATGGGGCTGGTGCTGGCGGAATACTTGTTTGAAGATAGAAACGCATTGATTCGGGTGGATATGTCGGAATATATGGAAAAGTTTAATGTCTCCAGATTGATTGGCGCACCTCCAGGCTATGTCGGCTACGAAGAAGGGGGTCAGCTTTCAGAAAAAGTCCGCCGTAAACCATACAGCGTGGTGCTGTTCGATGAAATCGAAAAAGCTCATCCCGATATCTTCAATATCCTGCTGCAGATTCTCGATGCAGGACAACTGACCGACGGCTTGGGCAGGAAAGTCGATTTCCGCAATACAATCATTATTATGACCTCCAACGCCGGCTCCCGCGAAATCAGCAAAGGTTCAACCATCGGTTTCGGCGCTCCTGACAGCGAAAGCGACTATACAAGAATGAAATCCAAAATGATGACCGAAGTTAAAAAGGTGTTCCGTCCGGAATTCCTGAATCGAGTGGATGAAATCGTCGTCTTCCGCCGGCTGCTCTTGAAAGATATTATCGAAATTGAAAAGCTCTACATTGAAGATATCAACATCCGTTTGCAGGAACGGAGTATGAGGGTGGAACTGGACGATGAAACATTGCAATGGCTCGCCAAGAAGGGATATTCTCTGGAAACCGGCGCCCGCACTCTACGCCGAACTGTTGAGAAATATTTAGAAGACCAACTCGCCGAAGAAATCCTGACGAATAATTTCTCCGAAGGTTCTTTAATTCATGTAGCGATCAAAGACGATAAGATCGCCTTCACCGAAGCGAACGATATAGAACCGGTTGAAGGCGAAAAATCCACTTCTAATCAATAATTTATTGAATTGCACATAATTATACCCCCTCTCTTAATTCCCCAGTGTATTAGTACTACTTTGTTAAGTCACAAAAATCAAATAAATTGTAACGCTTTTCAAATATAGTAAGGGCGTTCAATTGAAACGCACGAATTATATTCTCGTCAGAGTCTACATAACAAAGTAATGTTAGTGATGATTATTCTATCCTATCACCGATTCCCACAATATTATAAGCGTCAAGAATAAATCGGTCTGTCGCATAAATAAAGCCTGTATTTACAGTTATTAATCCGGTTAATTAATAGTGTAGTTTTAATTTTATCTCTCCCCATATCCCCCCGCTTGCGGGGGGAATTAAAAGGGGGTTAATGTCTACTGTTTTCCGTTCTGATTAATAATAATGAAGAAATTTAAATTTAAACAAAAAACCCTTGCATTTTTTAAAATATTTCTTACATTGTATTATTAAGGGGATTTGACGATATTCCGATTTGAAACCTTAATATTTTCAATTAAACAACCCTGAACATAAAATAAGGAGGGAACTATGCGCAGAAAGAGTTTTGCTCTCGTTCTGGCGTTCTCGCTCGTTTTCAGCATCACCTACGGCTATTCGCCCACCGATCTAATCCTCAAAAACGACAACCTGACAACTAATCCGCAATCTAACAACGACCCAACCGACCCCATCGGCGATGTGTTTCTATTCGGCACCACCTATTATGACATCCAGCATAACGGAACCTGCGGCAGACAGATTCAAATCGACAGCGAAGGCTGGATACACGCCGTCTGGATGAAGGGGTTGAATATCAGCGCTTCCCAACGCCATATTTATTACCAGTTGATGGAGCCGGACAGTCTATTCATTCCCGGCGGCATCCAGGTCGACCAGAGCCCCCGCGCCGGATACTGCGTCCTGGAAGTCTACCCTGACAACCGCGCCATGCCCGCATTTCATCAATTGACCGCGGGGTATGAGAATTTTCATTCGGCTTTGGGGTTCGACTATTTCCCGCATTGCGGGGCTTTCTCCGCGCAGGATTTGCCCTGGGTGATGCAGGGAACATACGATTTGGAGGTGATCTGGCCTAAAATGGATATGGATATCGAGGGCAGATTCCATATCATATCCACCGAGAATCTAATTTCTCCGGGTGAAATGCGCCTTTACTACTGCCGCGCCAATTTCGACCCGCTCACTTTCAGCATAAATTACGAGACGCCCGAACAGGTTGAAGTGGGATTGACCTCCGCCATCGCCGCCAATGTCGCCTGTTCACCGGTTTCCAACCGGGTTACTATAGGCTGGATGGAGTACGACGAAACCGGAGGCCCCAACAGAGTCAACGGCGATTTAATCATCTGCACTTCCGAAGATGGAGTAACCTGGGACTGGACCGACACCGTCAATGTCACCAATTGGCTGCCGCCCGATCCGAGTCTGCTGCCCGATACCGCCGCCGCCAATCAGGACACCTTCCGCTGCGCAGACGATATGTGCCTGCTATACGACTATAACGATGTCCTCCATATCTTCTTCACCACCGGTGCGTATTACGCTTTCAATCCTTACGGCATCCCGCCGACCTGGGGGAACAGCTTCATCTGGCATTGGGACGAAGTTGAACAGATGTTCTCAATGGTCGCCAATGGATGGTATCTGAACGACGATTACGATACCGGAGCCTGGAATTTATATGTCTGCCGTCCATCGGCGGCGGTCGATCCCATCACCGGCGATTTATACTGCGCTTACCAGCGGTTCTTGGCGCCGGCGGATACCTTCCTCATCTATCCTTATCTCTGGGCGGATGATGAAGATTTTTCCGCAGGCGGATATCCTAATTCGGAAATTTGGATGACCAGGTCCCTCAACAATGGTTGGAGCTGGGCGGAAGGGACTAATGTTACCGATACCCAGAGCCCGAACGCTTTCCCCGGCGATTGCCTGAGTGAAATGTGCCCCACCATAGCCCCTGAGATTGAAAACAGCAATTGTCATCTCTTCTATACCTTGGACAAGGACGCCGGTATCTATGCGTATGGAAATGGCGAGGGAACGCTGAACGATATGATTTATCAGCGGGTTCCCGTTTCCGCCATATCGCAGGTTCCGCCCTTATATCCTTATCCGATGCATTGCGATTCTACCGGCTTTACGGGAGGGGGACCGCCTCCGCCGCCAAATGTCTACTTATATTTAATTCCGGAGAATCCGCCTATAATCATTCCCCCGGGTGGCGGGAGCTTCAATTTCGACCTTTCAATCGCCAATGTTACTCAGACTAACTACACCATTGATGCTTGGACCGATATAACCCTTCCCGGCGGAGTTACCTATCCGATTTTCCTCCGGGAAGGCATCAATTTACCTTCCAGCGGTGGTATAAGCAGGGAGGATTTGACCCAATTCGTTCCCGCCAGCGCTTTGGCGGGATATTATCAATACAACGCCTATGTCCGCGACCATAACACCTGGCAACTACTGGCGGCTGATTCCTTTCCCTTTGTGAAAGATGAAGGCGATGAATCGGCTAATCACGACTGCGGCTGGGCGCTGGTCGGCTGGGACGGCGATGAAACGCCGATTTCTCCTCATCCTTCATCCTTCATCCTTCATCCTTGCAGTCCTAATCCTTTCAATCCTTCGACAGTTCTCAGTTTCGAGCTGCGAGATGCGAGTTCCGTAGAGCTAATAGTCTGCGATATACTAGGACGGGAAGTGGCGAGGCTTGCTGAAGGATACTACTCCCCCGGAGAATATGATGTTGTCTTCGACGGCTCCAGCCTATCCAGCGGCATATACTTCGCCTGCTTGCAGGCGAACGATCTGAGCCGGACGCAAAAGATTTTATTAATTAAATGATATAATGGAGTGGCTGGGAGTATCCTATCAATAAAATCATAGACTATGGGATAATTTAAAATGAAAAAGCTCATTGCAGTCTTTCTGTTCATTAACCTTTATGTGTTCACAGCCTTCGCCCAGCCGGACACTCTGTGGACTAAAACCTTCGGTGGACTTGAGCATGATTATGGTTACAGCGTTCAGCAGACCAGCGAGGGCGGCTATATCATCGCTGGGTATACATCTTCTTATGGCGCTGGTGGTGATAATGTCTATTTAATCAAGACTGAGGCAGAAGGTTATGAACAGTGGAGTCAAACCTTCGGTGGAAACTCTTATGATTACAGCGAAAGCGTTCAACAGACCAGCGACGGTGGATATATCGTCGCAGGATATACCTATTCTTATGGCGCAGGTTATTATGATGTTTATTTAATCAAGACCGACGCTCGTGGTAATCAACAATGGTATCAAACCTACGGTGGCAGCGATTGGGATTATGGCTACAGCGTTCAGCAGACCGGCGACGGCGGGTATATTATCGCGGGATGGACCAGTTCTTATGGCGCAGGTTATGGGGATGTCTATTTAATCAAGACCGATGCTGGTGGTAATCAGCAATGGTATCAAACCTTCGGCGGAAACGGTTGGGATTATAGCTATAGCGTTCAGCAGACCAGTGATGGTGGTTATATCATCGCCGGAACTACCTACACTTATGGCGCTGGTGAAGGGGATGTCTATTTAATCAAAACCGACACTGAAGGTTTTCAGCAATGGAGTCGTACATTTGGCGGAGGCTTTGATGATTGGGGCTACAGCGTTCAGCAGACCAGCGAGGGCGGTTATATCATTGCAGGATGGACTATTTCTTTCGGTGTTGGTAATTATGATGTCTATTTAATCAAGACCAACGCGGAAGGTTTTGAGCAATGGAGTCAAACCTATGGCGGAATCGATTGGGATCACAGCTTCAATGTTCAGCAGACCAGTGATGGTGGTTATATCATCGCCGGAACTACCTACACTTATGGCGCAGGTGAAGGAGATGTCTATTTAATCAAGACCAACGCGGAAGGTTTTGAGCAATGGAGTCAAACCTTCGGTGGAGGTTATTATGATAGTGGCTACAGCGTTCAGCAGACCGACGATGGCGGATATATTATAACTGGATATACCGAATCTTATGGCGCTGGTAGTGCTGATGTCTGGTTGCTTCGTCTGGAAGCGGAAGTGAATATTGATATAAACGTAACCCTGACTCCGCAGAATCCTCCTATTCAAATCCCCGCTGGTGGGGGGAGCTTTTTCTACGATATTGTCATGGAAAACGCAAGTGAAAACACTGTTTCTTTCCATGGATGGACGGAAGTGATTCTGCCGGACAGTTCAATTCACAGGCCGATAATTTTACGGGAGGATTTATCATTGCTGCCTGGTGAAATCATCACCTTTGAAGACATCCTACAATTTGTGCCGGCGGGCGCTCCGTCTGGGGATTATCTTTATAGAGTGGAGATAGGGTATTATCCTAATATAATCATCGATGAAGACTCTTTCTACTTCGAAAAGTTACCAGGCTATGACACTCCGACACATAACCTCGGTTGGATGCTCTATGGCTGGGATGAAGAGAAACCACCTGCTATCACAACACCAAGCGGATTAACCTTGCATAATGCTTACCCCAACCCTTTCAATCCTTCGACAGTCATTAGTTTCGAGCTGGGAGCTGCGAGTTTCGTGGAGCTTATAGTCTACGATATTCAGGGGCGGGAAGTGGCGAGGCTGGCTGAAGGATACTATTCCCCCGGAGAATATGATTTCGTCTTCGACGGCTCCAGCCTATCCAGCGGCATATACTTCGCCCGCTTCCAAGCCGGAAATTTTCATCAAGTTCAGAAAATGTTATTAGTCAAATAATCCGTTCACCGTTTACCAATCTTTAAATTTCAGGAGTCTGCAAATGAAAACTAAATTATCAGCATTTTTCGTCCTTTTCACAATCTGTATCTCAGGAGCGCTGGCTTTCGATGGGGATAAAATTATCTCATCACCGCTGCCTGTCGATGGACAGGTCATCCTTTACCCAGGTGGAACCGATGACCCCCAGCCGGATACCATTATCTACGATGATAATATTGGCGGCTGGTTCATCAGCGGGCAGGTCAATATGTGGGCGGATGTGCGTTTCTCGCCGGTCGATTCGTTCGAACTACGCGCCGTTTACATTATGGTTTATAATCCTTCGCTGGTAAGTGGACTGGCCGAAGTGTATTGTCTGCAGGATTCGGTTGGTAATCCCACTTCCATCGTGTTGGCGGGGCCGGAAGAAATGCCGGATCCCCCTCCTCATAATCAATGGATCTATGTGGAATTTGAAACCCCGGCGCTGTTCGGACCTCTGGATGAATTCCATATCTGCTATGGTCCGGCTCCCGCCGGTCAATTTCCTGCATCACCTGGATGGTATCTGTATTTAGATGAATCGTTGTCCAGCCCCAGAGATTTCGCAGCATTTAACTGTCCCCCAGGTCATCTTCCAACAGTTTGGAACTCGCAGCCCTATGGCGACTATATGGTCCGCGCCGGCGGGGAATACATCGGCAGCGGACCCCCTTCAATCAATATAACTTTAACCCCTGAAAATCCACCCATCATAATTCCCATAACTGGGGGGAGTTTCAATTTCAATATAGCGATGGCAAACAACGGCGCTGGTCCAACGACCTTTGATGTTTGGACCTATATTACACATTTGGGTTGGACTAGGGGTCCATTCATCAATGTGAGTGATATTAATTTAGCCGGCGGCGATTCCATCGACCGTGACCGCACTCAGGTAGTGCCAGCTAATACATGCTGCACCGGTGATTATACTTATCACGCTTATGTGGGAGGATATCCCAATATTATTTGGGATGAAGATGATTTCGACTTTACCATAATTATTCCCGATGGCGGTGTGATTTACCACGATTGGGAAAACTGGGGCGAAAGCTTCGATGAATTTTTAAACGATGAAACAACGCTTCCTTCTCATCCTTCATCCTTCATCCTTCATCCTTGCAGCCCCAACCCCTTCAACCCTTCGACAGTTATCAGATTCGAGCTGCGAGATGTGAGTCTCATTGAAC
>JABMRZ010000496.1 GCA_013202315.1 Candidatus Tariuqbacter arcticus
AGTAGTAGGCGCTTGAAAAAAATGTCATGCTGAACTTGTTTCAGCATCTCATAGATCCCGAAACAAGGTCGGGATGACGACCTTGTTGTTGCTTGAACTACAGAGAACTAAAATGTTACAATCAACTTTAATATGAGTTGATAGCAGATGTTATTCATCAGATGGATTTAAATCAGGATTAATTAGTGCCTGTCACACCTGTTTAAAAAAGTTTTTTAGAACTCCGGAGAAGGAGTGGAGTATAAGGGATAAAAAGTATTATTTTCAATCCACCCATAAACCGGAGATTAAGAACGGTTCCTTGCGCCAGTATTTTCAGTCAGATTTTAACTCTTTTCCATCGTGGTGAATTATTCAGGCTAAATTTAGGCATTATTGTCGATATATACAAAATATTCTCTATGCCTCCATGCATCTATAGTATAAATCCCCATCCTCCCTTTCGGAAATCACACCTTACCGAACAGCGCCCTCCCCAACATTTCACCGGTTGATAACCTTCGCCCCCCCGCCAGCCGCTTCAATCGCCCTTTTCGCCGCTTGAGCGTATCTTTCACTGATATGTTCCTTAATCGTACTCGGAACATTATCCACCAGAACCTTCGCCCCCTTAAAATCCTTATTGGTGATCTTGCTGATGACTTCTATCACCTCCTCTTTCCGAATTCCCGAATGCTGCAGGATGAGTTCATAATTCCCCGCCTCCTCCGGCACAGTATTTAAATCAGGAGTCTCCGTTTGAAACGCGCGCCTTTTCGGAGGCGGGCTCTTCACCGGTTGCGGCGACTCAGGGGTAACTCTGACACCACCCCTCGCAAATGTGGAAAATCTCCCAATTATCAAACACGCCATACTCAACCAATAACCCGCGCCGACTAACTTGATAAAATTCGATTCCATCCCAATTTTGCCCCCGGCTAAGGCAAACAGCGCAGCGCAGACTGCGGAATATATTATTCCGTAAACCAAGCCGCTTTTATAACTCTTCCTGCCCGCCAATCCGCGCAGGAAAAATATAAGCGCTATAAACACAATATGAGTGGGAACGACAATGACGATAATCACCGCAACTATCGCAAGTATTCGCTCAATTCCCGCCGGAACTTCGGATATATGTTGGAAAAATGCGAGCATCTCTTCACCACCAGCGCTGCTGACGATATGTTTCCAGCTCAATATTCCCTGCACAATCTTCAAACCGGAAATTCCCTGAAAAAAGGGAAGAAAAAACGCGCCCATCCCTGCCAAACCGCCGATACTTAGAATGATTCTTTCTACTGCCGAAGGATGCTTCTTTTTTTTGACAACGCTTTTCATAATATCACTCCTTATTAACGCTTGCTATAGATAATAACCGAACGACTTTTTCGCAGCCTGCTTCGTTGAAAACTAATAATCACCTCTTCTTCCGCCCCTTCTCCAACAGCGTCTTCGCGAACAGCGCCCCTCCCAGCGCCCCGGCAATCTGCGTATCGTATTTCGCCTTCAGTGATTCTATGCCCAACTCATCCTCCAATCGCTTGACCACCCCGATATTCTTGGCGATTCCGCCGGTGATAGCGAAATCCTTTTCCACCCCGATTCTTTCTAATAAAGTTACTACCCTATGCGCCATAGCGCTGCAATACGCCGCCAGCACCCGTTCCTTCGACCACCCCTTCCGCAGCAGCGCTGATGCTTCCGATTTGGCGAACACCACGCAAGTGGACGAAACCGGCGGCGGCTCCTCCTCCACCTGAAACGACATATCACCCACATCCTCGACTGACACCGACAACAAATCGGCGAACACTTCCATTCCCCGCCCGGTTCCAGCCGCGCATTTATCGTTCATCAGGAAATTTGTCACCTTCCCCCGCGCATCGCAACGGATAGCCTTGCAGTCCTGTCCTCCCATATCCAGAATAGTTCTGACCGTCGGCCCATACATAAAATTCCCTCCGCGAGCGTGGCAGGCGATTTCCGTTATCGCCCGGTTGGCGAAGGGGACATTCACCCTCCCATACCCCGTCCCCACGATATAATGTATGTCATTCAAAGTCATCCCCGTATCTTCCAGCGCCCAATTCATCACATGCCGAGCGCTGTCCGGGCTGTCGGAACCGGTGCGCGCGTTGGAAAACGCATACAGCTCCCCATTCACCATAATCACCGTCTGCGAACTGACCGAACCCACATCCACCCCTGCGGTGATATTTTCCGACCCTTTCCAGTCGATATTTTCGTCGTGCCAATTATATTCTTTCCAGCGCCAATATTCTTTTTCCGCCATTTATATCTCCGGTTTCTTATTGATTATAATTTCATTCTGAATCCGCCGCCCGGCGGAAACACCAAACATCGAATCCCCTCAATTTCAATATTCCTTGTTCGACATTCGATATTCAATTCTCTATTCCCAATTCCTAATTCCCAATTCCTAATTCCCAATTCCCAATATCCCAAACTACTGCTTATACCCTATCTTCCGCAAAAAATCCTTCCTGACGGTGATTTCAGCGTCGCCTTCGACGCCGACGGGACTGAACCCATCGATCACTCCCAGTATCCCCCGCCCCAGCTCGGTCTCCGCGATGACCACTTCCACCGGATTGGCGGTGGCGCAGAATATCCGGCACACTTCCGGGCATCCTTTCACCGCATTCAACACATTGATGGGGAAACAATCGCGCATCACGATGATGAACGAATGCCCCGCGCCTATCGCCTGAGCGTTCTTGATAGCGATTTGGGTCAATTCATCATCCGTTCCGGCGAAGCGGATGAGTCTTTCCTGCGACGCTTCGCAGAACGCCAGTCCGAATTTCGCCCCCGGCACATTGGTGACCATAACTTCGTATAAATCTTCCACCGTCTTGATGAAATGGCTCATCCCCAGGATGACATTAACATCTTCGGGGAATTCGAGCTTTACTGTAGTTATTTCCATAATTCTAAAATTTAAATTCTTAATTTTTAATTCTTATAACCGTTTCTGCCACTCGGTCATTGCGGCTAAAAATGATTGATTCAACCATTCGGTAAATTGCCCTTCAATTTCATCATATTTATCCTGCCAAGTGAACAGGTAAGGCTCGGTTGAACAACTAATGAAATTTATCTCTTCCGCGTCATCTTCCGTGTCCAAGAATTCGATGAATGAAATCGCAACTCCGGTTCCTTGAGATGGACGTCCAACTTGATGTAGAATTACTACAAAATTACTGTTATTTCCATCTCTTACAGCCATTTTCACCCAATATCTTGATTCCCTAAAATCAATCCAATAATTGAAACATTTTGCGATTTCAAAAATTTGGCGTCTATAGTAATGCATTTCTGAAAATTGGCTTTTCATCACATTGATTCTTAAACTGAGCAACACATTTTTTAGCCTTTGTTCGATTATTTTTCCTTGTTCTTCTAAAAAAGAAGTAGTTCTTACCTGTATTTCAGCGGCTATCTCGTCAGTTTGTTCACGGCGCGTTCGTTTTCGAGTTTCAATTCGCCGTTCAGCCGCATCGAGTATTGTTTCTAAAGCACTATCTTTAGAAATTGTTTCTTGTGAAATGCTAATAGCCTGAAGGAAAGCGTTTTTTTGCAGGCGGGCAAAGAGTTTTATCAACTTGAATAGGCTGCCTTCATCGGCTTCTTCAAGAGCGTCTAAGTATACGCTTCTTTCTTCCCTCTGGACGATGATTGGGAAACCGCCGGATTTTATGAAATCAATGTTGGCTAAACATCGCGCCACTCGCCCGTTGCCGTCTTGAAAGGGATGTATTTGAGTGAAACGGTGATGAAGCCAAGCCGCGCGGATTTCAGGATACTCAACTGGAATTTCGCGATAGAATCTTATCAGATTATCCATTTCTGATGCGGTTTGCTCAGGTGGACAATATATTACTATACTGCCATCCGCTCGTGTAGGATTATTCGGCTGTTTCTTCCATTCACCCTTAATCAGTGGGACCGTAATCCTACTACCCTGACCGTTGATCCCAATTGTCATATTTTGGTGCCGGACGATTAAACAATGTAATTCCCTTATGAATGATACACTTAATAACCTTGTTCCACCGATGAAATCCATTAGAAATTCATGCGCCTCAAAATGATCATTTAAGAAATCCACAACCGCTTCTGAATCTCTATCAGTTTCACCATGTGCGATTAGTGAAGCATCGAAACCCTGTTCAATCAGCATTTCTGTAGTTCCGCGAGTGATATCATAAATTCTTTCCAAAATACCAGTTTCGATGCTCCATCTTCGCGCCCACTTATTAAGAAATTCTTCATATAAATCATTGCCTCTTAATTGTTCTTTCAGCTCATTCCATATTTTAAAAAGCGATCGGAGCTCGGGAATGGATAATTCTTTCGGATTTTCCAATCCTGAAATTGGCTTCCAAACTCGGATATGATTATTCACTCTATACTCCTTGAACAGACTCTTTAATAAGAATTATAAATCATTAGCCAGCCACCAAGCGGTAACCTCGATATTAATTCAGCGTTCATCACTTCATCAACAGCATCTTCCCGCAGAAATCGAACTCTGCGCCGCTGTACCTGACGAAATATATCCCCGACGACACCTGAATCCCCCGCTTATCGACTCCATCCCATACCGCACTATGCACCCCCGCTTCCAATTCACCCTCCACTAATGTGCACACCAGCCGCCCCATCAAATTGTAAACCTCCAGCTTCAATTCCGCCTTCCGCTTCAGCGTGAATTCTATAGTGGTGGTCGGATTGAACGGATTAGGATAATTATCCTTCAGCGCGAATTCATACGGCGTCAACTCCCCTGATTGAGCGATATCGGTTATTTCCCCGAAATCATCGTCATCACGCGGCTCCAGCTTATAAGTCCCCCCCGAATACTGCACCAGCCCGATGATATATTCGATGCCGTCGTTCATCACCGGCTCATAAGTGTAGACCCCCTGCGTTCCGATGATGCATTCTTCGCCGGAAGCGTCGGTAACCGTCCATAAACCGGGGGCAAATTCGGGATTGACCACCGTTACCTCGGTCAACTTAACCAAGCAGCCTTCATACTGTTCGCCATTCAAAGAACCTTCAGCCAGATCGGCGGCGCTGATTTCCACCGGATCCGGCAAAGGTTGCCCCGGAGTCAATACCGCGCAGTCGGAGATGCTCTTGATTTCCGTATATCCATAATATTCAGTTATTTGCCCGGAAATCATCACTCTATCCCCCCGCACAGCTTCAATCCGGAAAAAATCATCCGACCGGTTATACACATACAGGCCGTTCCAGGCGCCCCCCGTCCCGTAGGGATCATCCGCATCCTGGAAATAGAACCGCTGATACCCCGCCGCCGAATCGACCGGGAAATCGCTGGTGTCGGCGGTAATCACCCCCATCAACTGCACAGCCCGATAGATGAAGAAGGAAGCGCTGTCCGGCTCGGTGGTGAACTGCACTTCGTATATGGTGGTAGGTATGGAATCGCTGACCGTGTAAGTATAGAACGAAGCGGGCGCATCCGGCGGGTCGAAAGCTTCGTTGTCCTCATCGTCGATGGCGTAAATATAGAAGTCGACCTCCGCATAATTCGATTGCGGAGGGATCTCCGCTCGATAGGTGATTTCCCCCTGTGGTTCCAGGAACAAATCACCCCAACCGCCCCCGTTCACCCGGTAAAACACCGACGCTTCTTCCACATAGCTGTTGTCGGTTATACTGCAGGTTATTTCCACCGTGTCGGAGGACATCGGATGCCCGCCGGGGTAGCGGGTGGTGCCGGTGATAATCGGCGGTCCCACCGCCAAAACCAAATCGGAAATCGTCCGCGGCATAATTGTATAATTACCATATACCTGATACACCACCCCGGTAATCGACTCATACGGCGTCCCCAGCGCCGGCGTCCCGAAATTATACAGGCTGTCGGAATAAGTCCGGATGATGCACTCCCCGGTCAAATTATCGGTGACATTGAACTGGGAATAGGGGGATGAAATATCGCTGACGACCACATCCCGCACCTGCACCAAACACCCTTCATACTGTTCCGCCAGCGAATCCGCTCCCATAGTGGAATCGATTACACCCGGGGTTATCACCTGAATTTCCGGCAGCGGTAAGCCCGATAGAAATGAATATACTTCGCCGATAGTAACGATTTCGGTCATATTGGACTCCCGCCCGGCGAAGGTGCTGTATTCGCTGACCACACCGCTGACCTGCACCGAATCGCCGATGTAAGTGGCGAAGGCTGAATTGTCCTCGTTATAGATGAGTATCCCCGACCAGGGGCCTCCGCCGCCATCCTGGAGGTAGAAGGTTATATGCGACCCGGCGTAGAACAGCCCGGCTCCAGCGGTAACAATCCCCGAAGTGATAACCGTATCCCCCGCCATATAGGATGAATCATCCCCCACCGCGACTTCCTGGATTTCGTAAATCGTGCGATATTCCTGCGCCAAGAGAAATCCGGGCGTCAACATCAAAACAGCCATTACCCCCAATAAACAGCATTTCATTATGAAACTCCCTAACCCAGACAAGCTGGAAGTTAAAAGTTA
Source organism: Candidatus Tariuqbacter arcticus (assembly GCA_013202315.1). Taxonomy (GTDB): domain Bacteria; phylum Electryoneota; class Tariuqbacteria; order Tariuqbacterales; family Tariuqbacteraceae; genus Tariuqbacter; species Tariuqbacter arcticus. The sequence continues at coordinate 6,537 of JABMRZ010000496.1, forward strand.
AAAGTTAAAAGTTAAAAGTTAAAAGTTAAAAGTTAAAAGTTAAAAGTTAAAAGTTAAAAGCTGGATAAATCTTTAAGTTTTTGATACCTATTAAGTTGTCTGAGAAATCACCGTGCAGCCACCTCTCCGCAGGCGGCAGTTAAAGGTGTCGACTGCAGAGAGTCGACAGCACAGTATTATTCACAGTAAATGAAGTAATGAAGTAATGATAAGGATTCACAGTAGATAAAGTAATGAAGTAATGATTCTGAAAAAATTAGCGATATCGACAATTTTTTGTCGAT
>JABMRZ010000497.1 GCA_013202315.1 Candidatus Tariuqbacter arcticus
TACTCAATTACTGTGAATAATTACTGTGAATAATTACTGTGAATAATTACTGTGAATATTAATCCGGTCTATTAATAGTGTAGTTTGAATTATGTCTCTCCCTATATCCCCCCGCTTGCGGGAGAAATCAAAAAGGGGGTTAATGTCTACTATTTTCCGTTCTGATTAATATCTTAAATACAGAATAATACTCATCGCTGTAGAGCTTCTGCAAACCGTTAATTGTATAATTTTGGGCGTTACCCTCCGCTACTATATGTGTAACTCCGTAACGCTGAACAAGTTCCTTCAATTTTTCCCAATCGATACCGGTAGAGTTTTGGAAGAATTTTTCGGCGGACTTCACCCTTCGGTACCATTCGAGGACTTCTATATCCTTATAGGGGTGCGACTTCAAATCAGCCAAGATTGGAACGCCGGTATAAATTCGGAATTGGCTCATTTCAAGAGGAATCAGATATAAATCGTCGGCGGCTTTCGATTCCCGCACGAAATTCATCATAGGAACGCATTCAGCCGTGTTCTTCGCCTTGAAATCGCTTCTTATTTTGAATATCCCGCCTAAAACCAGGACAGCTATTAAAGCAAAACTCACCCAAGTGAGCGGTTTTCCCATCCAACTACTTTCCATTCGAAGCTTAATGATAACAAATTTATACAGGTATGCGATGATGACGAAGGTTGAAATGGGGACTAATATTACCGAAACCCGCCAGGGGAAAAGCATCGCTAAACTGTTGCTTCCGGTAATTATCTGAATGATAGAAAAGCCTGCGCCGAATATGAAAAGCGGAAGGAGTATGGTGAATAATTTAGACTTCCTGACTAAATAGAGCGCAATGATTACGATTATTATCTGCGCCCAGGCTGAAAATGTGAACCACATAGCGGGTTTGGTGTGATGAGGCATCCTGAAGTTCACCATAATTTCTTGAGACTGCGCCCAGATTTCAGGTGAAGTCGGGCTGAAGTTCAATTTCACATAAATGACCGCAGGCATAACTAAAATCAAGGCTAATGCGGCGGTTAGCAGGGATTTCTTCGCATTCGCCTGCTTGAAAGTGATAAAAATATATGATGCAGTGATCACAGCGGCGCTCAAAACATAGGTGAAATGCAGTGAAACCGCCGCCGAAGAGAAGAAAACCGCCCAATACGGCTTCCCCCGAAGGAATAAATAAATCGAAAACAGGAGTAATACACCGAAAGCGCTCGGTTGAAAACAAGAACCCAGAATGAATTGTCCCGCCAATCCCGTCTGCAGAATCCAGCCCGGGTCAAGATTGACTGTGTTATTCAGGAAGGCGCTCAACGCCCCGGAATGCACAACGCAGATTATAGCAAAATATGGGTAATATTTAGCCTTTGTATCCTTGAAGTTAAATAAAATGGAGACAATCCCCAGCAGACTGAAAAGATAAACACCCTGTATAATCAGATAATATAGATAAAAGAAGGATTCGTGGAGGCAGGAATAAGTGACGCTTACCAATCCGCTGAATATGGGAAACGGATCAATGGTGTTGGCTAACCAATCCGCTTGAAGGAACCCGCAGCCCGCTTCAGCCAATCCGTGGAGGAAATAGGTGTTTTGATTACTGAAATAGAGCGGCTTTTGGGTGTATATTATGCCAAAAAGTAAAGTCCAAAAGACGATTTTGCCCGCTGATGACAGTTGGCTTTTGTTGGACAATTTATCTTGAAAATAGGGTTTAGGGTTTAGGGTTTAGGGGATTGCCTATCTCTTACCTTGAAAATAGCTGCGAGCTGCGAGATTCGAGTTTCGAGTCTCAGGTCTCAAGTCTCGCGTCTCAAGAAGAGACAATTGCAATTGCTCTTGAAAACAGAAAGTGAAAAATGAAGAATTTTAGAGAATTTACTAAATAGTAAGTTGTTGAAAAATAAAGGATTATTCACTTTGCACAGAAAGACAGTATCATTATAGGTCTTTTACAAGCATCAAAAACCGTATCAATGTAAATGTATGGTAATTAGTAATATATAAGGATTTAAATAGACATAATAGACTTAATAGCCAGTGAATCTATCCTTCAAATAAACATACA
>JABMRZ010000039.1 GCA_013202315.1 Candidatus Tariuqbacter arcticus
TAACAGCCTTTTTCTCAGAGAACTTAACAGATACACAAAAAAAATCATTGCTTCGTGTTTTCAAGTATCTTTTGATAACTGGATTTCATCGAAGATTGAAAAAATTCAATGCTTTATCCCTTTTATCCCTTTCATCCCTGTAAATTTTAATAATAGGGCGGGTTATTTAAACCCGCCGTTGCTTGGCTATCACCAGTTTCCGTTCACCGTTCACCGTTTACCTTTAATCGTTAAATATTCACAGGATAATTAATATGCTTGAAAAACAGCAGACTATCTCCAAACCCGCCTCCATTTCCGGAGTGGGGCTTCACACAGGCAATAAGACTAAAGTAATATTCAAACCGGCGCCGGAAAATCACGGCATCAAAATCGTCCGCGCCGACCTCCCGGAAAAACCCACCATCGACGCCAACCTGAATAATGTGGTGGACTTATCCCGAGGAACGACCCTGGGTACAGGCGAAATTCAAGTCCATACCGTTGAACATATCCTCGCCACCCTTTACGGAATGCAGATTGACAATGTATTGGTGGAAGTATACGGCAATGAACCCCCGGTGATGGACGGCTCCGCCCTCGAATTCGTCACCAAACTGAAAACTGTCGGCATCGTTCAGCAAACCGCTCCCCGCGAATATATCGAAATCGATAAGACCATCGCCTATCATAATGCGGAAAGGGCGATCGACATCGTCATCGTCCCCTCGCCGGTGTTTAGAATAATATATATGATCGACTATAAAAATTCCGCCCTGGGAACGCAATACACCGCTATGTACGATATCGATGAATTTGAAAAGGAATACGCCTCCGCCAGAACCTTCTGCTTCCTTTCGGAAACCGAAATGCTGAAAGAGAAAGGATTGATAAAGGGCGGCAATCTCGACAACGCCATCGTCTTCATCGACCGGGATTTGGAAGAAACCGAATTCGACCGCCTGAAAAATCTCTTCGGACTAAGCCATAAAAAAATCATTCACGATGGCGGCATCCTGGACAACCGTGAACTGCGCTTCCCCAATGAACCGGTGCGCCATAAAGTACTGGACCTATTGGGCGACCTGGCGCTGCTGGGCAAACCCATCAAAGGGCAGGTGATGGCGGCGCGAGCCGGACATGCCGCCCATTTCGAAATCGCCAAACAAGTGCGCAAATATCACGAAGCACAAAAACTGACCCGAAAATACCAAACCCGCCCCCAAGATGGACTGGTCTTCGATATCAACGCCGTACTTAAAATTATGCCCCACCGCTATCCCTTCCTGCTCGTAGACCGAATCATCGAACTTAAGCCGGGTGAATTCGTCACCGGATTGAAAAATGTCACCATCAACGAACCGTTCTTCCAAGGGCATTTCCCCGAACATCCCATTATGCCCGGCGTCTTAATCCTGGAAGCGATGGGGCAGGTCGGCGGTGTGCTCCTGCTCAATTCATACGATGACCCCGAATCCAAATTGGTCTATTTCACCGGCATCGACAAAGTCAGGTTCCGCCGCCCGGTGATACCGGGCGACCAGCTCTACATACAGGTCGAAATGAAATATTTCCGGCATAACATCTGCAAAATCCGAGGCGAAGCCTTCGTCGGCGACACCCTCGCCGCTGAAGCGGAAATGATGGCCGTCATCGTCGAAAAAGAACAAAAAAAGTAACCGCCTTTTGATATTTGTCCAATCGTCTGCGATTCCCGTATGTACTATATGTAGATATCAAGTGACAAATGCCAAGTGCCAAATGACCAATGACCAATGACCATATCATAAATCCTCAATTCACTGAGAAAATATGAAAATCCATCCTACAGCCATAATCGACCCCGGAGCTGATATAGCCGAAGATGTCGAAATCGGTCCCCATACTATCGTTGAATCGGATGTGGTCATCGGAGAAGGGTGCCGAATCGCTTCCTCCGCGCTCATCGCCTCGGGAACCAGGCTGGCGGCGGGAATTAAAGTCTTCCACAGCGCCGTCATCGGCACCATCCCCCAAGACTTGAAATTCGCCGGTGAATATTCCACCGCGGAAATTGGCGAGAACACCGTCATCAGGGAATTCTGCACCGTCAACCGGGGTACTGCCGACACCGGAAAAACTACCGTGGGCGAAAACTGCCTCTTAATGGCTTATTCACATATCGCCCACGACTGCCGCCTCGGCGATCAAGTGATTATCGCCAACGCCGTGAATATGGCTGGGCATGTGACTATCCAGGACTTCGTCATTATCGGCGGTATGACAGCGATTCACCAATTCGTTAACATCGGCCTTCACTGTATGATCGGAGGAATGTTCAGGATTACTAAAGATATACCCCCCTACTGCATCGCCGGAGGCTGGCCCGTGAAATACGAAAATGTAAATTCCATCGGCTTGCAACGCCGGGGATTCTCAACCGAAACCCGAAACGCCATCAAAGACGCCTACCGGCTCATTTACCATTCCGGCATCCTGCGTAAAGAAGCACTGATACAGCTTGAAGGAGGGGAGATGATTCCTGAAGTGAAAAATATCGTCGAATTCTACCGAAAATCCCAGCGCGGCGTCATTTAAACGGTGAACGGTTGTCGGTTTAATGTGTTTTTTGTGGGCTTCTCCAACAGCGTATGGATTATGAGTAATTTTATATCTTCTTAGCACTCTGGTACAGTAATATCAATGGTTCTTCGCTATTTTGCGTGGGTAAATTATCTTTTATCATTCCTTAAATACACTGTCATTACCTCATGCTTTTAGCGGGAATCCGGATTTCATCGTTAAACTATAGAGATCCCTGAAGAAAATTGCCGATTATCATTCGTAGGGGCAATTCATCAATTACCCCAGCGGCGAGTTTTAATAAATTGATTTGTAGAGGTTTCATGTA
>JABMRZ010000498.1 GCA_013202315.1 Candidatus Tariuqbacter arcticus
GAATGTTGAGTGTTGAGTGTTGAATGTTGAGTGTTGAATGTTGAGTGTTGAATGTTGAGTGTTGAATGTTGAATGTTGAATGATGAATGTTAAATGTTGATTGTTGATTGTTGAGTGTTGAATGTTGAGTGTTGAATGTTGAATGCTGAATAATGACAAAATCAACTGTTCCGCAGGGGCTGCATCTTCCGAGTGAAGTATCGGGCGAGGGGCAGCTTATTTATCGCACATCGATGCCGGCTTCTCGCATGGAATTTTTGGCTTTCTTGGTGGAATGCTCGGTGTAATGGAAAATGTTGGCTGCGGCGACGGCGTCGACTTTCCCAATTTCAATCCCTTCGACCAAGTGCTCCCACTTGAACACCCCTCCCATAGCAATTACCGGAATGTCCACTATTTCTACCACGCTTTTCATAAGAGGAATATCATAACCCTGTCGAAATCCATCGTGTTCAATGGAATTGAGCAGAATTTCTCCGGCGCCTTTTTCCTCGGCGATTTCAGCCCATTCTGCCGGCGAAATATTCGCCCGTTCTTGTCCCCGGTCGATAAATACTCTATAGTTTCCAGCATCGTCCTTTTTTGCATCGATAGAAACTACAACGCACTGATTACCGAATACTTTTGCGCATTCGGTTATCAAATCAGGCCGGCGGAAAGCTTCTGTATTTATCACTACTTTGTCCGCTCCGAATCGAGTGAGCTGATGGAATTCATCAAAAGACCGCACCCACCCTCCTACAGTGAGGGGGACGAAGCATTTCTTGGCTAATTCTTTTACGGCTGAACAGAACTTCTGCCGTTGGTCCAAAGACCTGCTTACATCCAAGACAACAATTTCATCCACCGCCCAGCGGTCAAAGAAATCCACCGCCACCACCGGGTTCCAGTGAATCACATTAGTGTGCTTAAACTGAACACTTTGGATGACCTGGCCGTTACGCAGTATCAATACCGCTATGAGGCGTTTTTTCAGCATTGAAGTTTATTCTATCAGTTTGACAAAATTTTCCAGGACTATTAGCCCATTTCGCTGGCTTTTTTCAGGATGAAACTGGACACCGTAGATATTATCCTTTTGCACGGCAGCCACCAGGTCCCGCCCATGATTGACAATCGCGGTAGTCGCTTCGCCGTCTTTCCGGTCCATCACAAGGCTGTAGCTGTGCACAAAATAGAAGACCGGTTCTTCATCCAATCCATCGAAGAGACTGCAGTGTTTGGAAATATGGATATTGTTCCAGCCGATATGCGGGACGCGTTGACTTTTATCTTTAGGAACAATCCTTTTGACTTCGCCTTCGAGCCAGCCAAATCCTTTATGACAGCCATGTTCTTCGCTTGATTTGCCCAGAAATTGTAATCCTAAACAGATACCCAGATAAGGTTTTTTCTTATGCAACACCTGCTCATTGAGCGCATCTAAGAGCTTCATTTCCTTCAGGGTTTTCATTCCATCGCCAAAGGCTCCGACTCCGGGGAGAATAATCGCTCCCGCTCGTTCGAGGTCTCCGGCATTTCTCGCCAGCAGGGATTTTTGTCCGACAGCTTCTAAAGCATTCTTTACTGACGGCAGATTGCCGGCTCCGTAATCTATAACGCAAATCAACGCTCTTAATCCTAAAAATAACCGGAACGCAAGTCCGCGAGCCGATTGTTTTAATTTTAAGTTGTGAGAGGGTTCGCGAAAGAAACCCTCTTATGAGGGTTCACCTTCAATAAGATTCCAACTTAAGGGCGTTCCTCTTTCAACGGCTCTATTCACCCGCCTGCCCAGAATATTCTTCATATATTTGGGAGGCAAGCCGTGACCGGGACGGATGGAGCGGATGTTCCTGATGCTCAACGCTTCACCTTCCCGGATATCTTCGACAGCAAACAGGGAGCGGCGGAATTGGATTGAATGAGATTCCTGTATGCCGACATTGAAACGGATATCGCCCAAAGCTCGTTCTGTTAATCGTATGGAGCGCACCATTTGGGAAAATTCATCCGGTTCCAGGGAGAACCCGCTGTCGGGTCCGGGAGTCTTGCGAGATAATGTGAGATGCTTTTCCACTATGCAGGCGCCCAAGACTACCGCGGCGACCACCGGAATAATCTCCATCGAGTGATCCGATAATCCTACCGCAAGATTAAACCGTTTTGCCAGATAGGGTATAGTTTTAAGGTTCAATTCATCGATAGGCGCGGGGTAAGCGCTGGTGCATTTCAGCAGTGCAATCTGTTCGCATCCAGCTCCACGGGCGGCGGAAACAGCTTCTTCAATCTCCATTTCGTCAGCCATTCCGGTAGACATCAGCAAGGGTTTACCGGCGGCAGCCATTTTCTCAATGAGCGGTATATCGACCAACTCAAAAGACGCAATTTTGTAGCACGGCACTCCCATCTCTCTGAGGAAATCGACCGCTGAATGATCAAACGGAGAAGAGAACAGGTGCATTCCCAGTTCATTGGCGATTTTTTTCAGTTTAGGCTGCCATTCCCAGGGCATTTGTGTTTCTTTATACAAATCATATAGATAATATCCTTCCCAAGCCGTGCCCCGGCCGATTTTGAACGGTTCTTTTTTACAGTCGATTGTGATGCCGTCCGGGGTTAAAGTCTGCAGTTTTACTGCATCGGCGCCGGCTCGATGCGCAGCTTGAATCAACCGCGCGGCAGTTTCAAATTCCTGATGGTGATTTGCGGACAGTTCGGCGACAATGTAGACTGGGGAGCCAGGACCGATTCGGCGCCCTTCGATTGTAATGCAGCTCGCATCATCCATATTCATCACTCCACATGCCGGATTAATTCAAACGCTTCAGCGGCGTTAAGCCCCGCAATACTCCCCCAACGCCGGGCGGCATAGGAAATCGCCTCCGGAGAACGCGGATGCGGGAAATCGCGCAGCTCGCTTTGGTATAACTCCATCGCTTTTATTTTTAATTCCAATGTATCGCTGATATCAAAAAAGGTGTTGGGGCGAAAGGAAGGATAAAACTGTTGAAAGGCCCAATCTGTGGACGACCCCACTTCGTAAGCGTAGATTGTGCTAATTGAAGAACCCGGCAGCGGCCGGGCGGCGGTCAATGTTGCTCTGAATGTAATCAGATGATCAATATTAAGATCGCCTCCATGCTGAGTGTAAATCACTTTGGGCGAAAGCTTTTCTATCAGTTTTTCAATCCATTTCACAATATCAAGCAGAGGAACGGTATCGAAACGGTTATCGGGCAGTTTATGCTGAAAGATATGGTCCACTCCGAGGATTTCCGCCGCTTTCCTGCTGTGAAATGCGAGTTTGTCTGTCAATCCTTCATCGGCTGAATCCCGTTTGTTATAACGAGAACTGATACCTTCACCCAGGAGTGCGACGCTGACACGGGAGCCCTTGCGGGTGAGATTTGCGATTGTTCCGCCGCATCCCAGCACCTCATCATCCGGATGAGCGGCTATTATTAGGATATTTTCCATCGATTATGCCTTATTTCACAATGTATGCGGTCGGCTGCCTTGTATAGGGTATGGAATGTAGTATAACATCTTCGCCAAACACATCGTGGAGGGCTCTAGTTTCACCAGGCCATTGACGGGTGTTATATTCATCGAAGACCATTATGCCCCCTTTGAGCAGTTTGGGATAAAGCAGTTCGACCCCGATTTTAGCCGGGGAATAAAGGTCTACATCGATGTAAACCATGGAGAACCGTATGTCTTTACGTTCTTCCAGGAAAGCGGGAAGTGTTTTGAGAATGTCGCCCTTGACTAACTGAACCCAATTTTCCAATTGGTGAAGGGTTATGATATCTTCGAGTATTTTCAAATTCCCCTTGTATTCACCGCTTAGTTTATCAGAATCTTTATCCCCTGAAAAAGTCTGAAGTCCTTCGAAGGAATCGAATCCAATCACTTCGGTCAGCGTTCCGGGTCTAAAGATTTTCAGCAGTTTGGCGATAAAAATCAGGTTGGTGCCGTTGTAGCATCCCAGTTCGCAGAAATGCCCCGGCAGTGAGACGACCTTCTTGACCAATTCATAAATGGCGAGGAAACGGGCGATATTAACTTCGCCTGAATATAGAGGCCAGTTATCGGCAATCTGCCAAAAAGCCGTATCATTATACCTGTTGGCGAATTCCTTACGCCTTTTGAAATAGGCGTTATCTGTATTCGCAAATTTTCTGTATTTTTGATTACACAAGGGTTCCTCTTGAAAATGAAAAATGAAAAATGAAAAATGAAAAATGAGAAAAGGAAAATGATAGCAATACCGGAATGAGTTGTTATTTTCATTCTAAGTTGTGCGCCGCAGGCTCATAAGGATTTACCAAGAAAAAGATATAATAAATCTGATAGTTGAATCATGCCAGTACCTGAGACTAAATACATTTTCATCACCGGCGGGGTAGTTTCTTCACTTGGCAAGGGGATAGCCGCCGCTTCGCTCGGTCTGTTATTGAAATCGCGCGGTATTCCCACCACCATACTGAAACTCGACCCCTACCTGAATGTCGACCCCGGAACAATGTCCCCCTATCAGCACGGCGAAGTATATGTCACCGATGACGGCAGCGAAACCGACCTTGATTTGGGTCACTACGAACGCTTCATAGAAGAAGATATGACCGCCCTGAACAACGCTACCACCGGGCAGGTGTATTTGGAAGTCATCGAAAAAGAACGCCGCGGCGATTACCTCGGCGGCACTGTCCAGGTCATTCCCCACATCACCGATGAAATCCAGAAACGCATCCGCGCCGCCGCCCAGGACGGCAAATACCATATCGTCATCGTCGAACTCGGAGGAACGGTCGGCGATATTGAAGGACAGCCCTTCCTGGAAGCCATCCGTCAATTCGGGCTGGAAGCCGGGCGGCAGAACGCCGTTTTCATCCACCTCTCCCTCGTCCCCTACATCCCCTCCGCCAAAGAAGTCAAGACCAAACCTACCCAGCATTCGGTGAAAGCACTGCGCGAAATCGGCATCCAGCCGGACATAATCCTCGCCCGCACCCAGGTGCCCCTCGACATGTCCATCCGGCGCAAGATAGGGCTCTTCTGCAATGTGGCTTCTCAAGATGTTATCCCCGCTCCCGATGTGGATTTGATATACCAGGTTCCGCTGGAATTGGCGGAAGGGGGGCTGGGTAGTTCCGTGCTGGCTAAACTGGGTCTTCAGGATAGTGAACCTGATTTGCGCGCCTGGCGCAAGCGGGTGCAAGCCATCCTAAATCCCGGCGCTTCGATCACCATCGCCATCTGCGGCAAGTATGTGGAACTGTTCGACGCTTACAAATCCTACGCTGAAGCATTCATTCACGCCGGCGGCGAACTCGGAGCCAAAGTAATTCTGAAGTGGGTGGACGCTGAAAATGAAGGTCACATCAGCGCCAGTTGGGACGGCGTATCCGGCATATTGGTGCCGGGCGGATTCGGCGAAAGGGGGTTAGAGGGGAAACTCGCCGCGGTGAAATACGCCCGGGAGAATAATGTCCCCTACCTGGGAGTATGCCTGGGTCTGCAATGCGCGGTGATTGAATTCGCCCGGAATGTCTGCGGACTGCAGGGGGCTAATTCCCGCGAATTCGTGGAAGACCCCGTTCACCCGGTGATTGAATATATGCCCTACCAGCGTGAAAAAATCGAAGTGCAGATGGGCGGCACTATGCGGCTGGGCGCATACCCCTGCAGAATCACTCCGGGGACACTGGCGCACCGCGTTTATGAAGCCGAATCGGTTTCCGAACGCCACCGCCATCGCTGTGAAGTCAACAACGACTATCGGGAAGTGATAGAGAAAAACGGTATGGTGATATCCGGCATCTGGACGGAAGGGAATTTGGTGGAAATTGTGGAGCTCCCAGATCATCCCTTCTTCATCGCGGTTCAATTTCACCCCGAATTCAAATCCCGCTTTCTCAACCCGCATCCGCTGTATAGGGGATTTGTCAAGGCGGCGGCGGAATATGGGGAGGGGAATACTAAATGAAGGAATAATAAATAAATAACTTGAGGGTTGACAAGGCCGCCGGAACTGCAGCGGCGAAAATTCTGTTACAAGCATATCACGGCGAGATTAAGGGGGGCATTTTCGGCATCATAGAATCTATGCCCGAAGCGAACGCAGTGGAAGGAATAGACAATGAACAGGACAAGCTTAATATTATCACCGCTGTGGTAGCGATTGATTATAACAGACCCGCTGACCTGCTTTGGAAATGGGCGCGCTCATTATACGACGATACAAACACGAGATGGGTATTTAACTTCAATATGGTGAAATCGACTACAAGGGCGGATTTGTCGAAAGCGCTTCAATCGAAAGGCAAGCTCAGATACGGTAATAAAGATGTAAATTGGTGGTATGATAATGCCCTTATCTTATCGAACGAATTCAATGGAAATCCGAAATCACTTTTCGAGCGTTGCGAATGGGATGTCTTTGATATAAGAGATATGTTGGAAGAGTTCTATTTTTACGGTTTAAAAGGTCCAAAAATATTCCCTTTGTGGATTAGGATGCTTCGTGATATTTTGGATTATGAATTCAAGTATTTTGATAAACTGCCTATACCAGTTGATGTTCACATTGCCCGAGCGTCTTTCACCACGGGTTTGATAAGAGGTCAATATCAAGGCAAACTAAGTAAGAATATTAAAGAGTTAATTCAAAATCAATGGAAAGAAATGTGTTCCAAAGCCGGAATAAATCATATGGATTTGGATGAGCCTTTGTGGCACCTCAGTAAATTAGGCTGTTCATTCAGACATAAGGGCGGATATACCGATTGCCTTCGCAGTGGGAATTGCCCTATCAGGGAATTGTGTCCTAAAGGCATTATCCGTGTTTCAAATTCAGGAATCCAAATTGACACTTAAATTCAATTTTAAATTCTAAATTCTTCATTTTAAATTTCACATTTCCCTGGCTAATTACATTATAAAAGTTACAATTTCAAATATCACCCTCTCCCCCGAAAAAATCCTCACCGCCGCGCCCAGCGTCGTTGGAAAGCAGGGGTTGACCTTAAAAATCGCAGGTGAACTTAAGCGCATCTACGCTGAAAGAACTTCCAGAGCTTCTATTTGTGTTAATTCGTGTTCATTCGCGGTTAATTAAGCAGAGTGAACCTTCGCGGTGGATATTTCTTCAAACTGAATTGTTATGACTACAATCGGTAAAGTATTCTTAATCGGCGCGGGTCCGGGCGACCCCGGATTAATCACAGTCAAGGCGAAGGAAGCGTTGGCGGGATGCGATGCGGTGGTCTACGACCGCTTGGTCTCACTGGAACTGGTGGTGACCCTTCCCCGGCGGGTGAAGCGGTATTACGCCGGGAAATCGGCGGGGAAGCATTCGTTGAAACAATCGCAAATCAATGAACTGCTCCTGAAACTCGCCAAAGAAGGTCATACGATAGCCCGTTTGAAAGGTGGAGACCCTTTCGTATTCGGACGGGGAGGCGAAGAAGCCGTATTCCTGCGGGGAAACGGAATAGATGTCGAAGTGATTCCGGGGGTTACCGCTGGAATTGCCGGATTGGCCTATGCGGGAATACCGCTGACTCATCGAGGGAAATCGGCTTACGCGATATTCATCACCGCTCATGAAGCGCCGGGTAAGGAGTTATCCGACCTGCCCTGGGAATTGCTGAGCGGGGCTGAAAAGGGGACGATTGTCGGTTATATGGGAGTAAAAACACTGCCTGAAGTGACAGAAAGGCTGATCGCCGGGGGGATGGATGAGGAAACTCCCGCTGCGGTCATCGAGCGGGGAACACTGGGCAATCAATCGGTCATCATCGGGAAATTGGGGAATATCGCTCTAAAGGCTGGCGAAGCGGGAGTCAAACCCCCGGCGTTATTCGTCATCGGTGAAGTTGTGGAGCTTAGAGATTCGATAATCGTCGAGGAGGATAAGCCGCTGGCGGGAAAGACCATAATGGTAACCCGCCCTGGCGGTCAAGCGGCGGAGATATATCACAAGTTGCGGAAGCTGGGGGCGGAAGTTCTGGCTCTGCCCACAATCGCCACGGAGGGATATCTCGACAATGAAGGATGGAAGCGGTTTGAAAGGCTGCGAGGGGGATGGCTGATTTTCACCAGCGAAAATGGGGTGAAGTATTTCTTTCAGGGGTTCCTTCGGGAGGGGGGCGATTTTAGGCGGATTGCGAAATTTTCAATCGCTTCAATCGGCGCTGGAACGGAAAAAGCCCTTAAACAATACGGATTCAAAACCGATTTCGTTCCCTCGAAATATACGGTTAATACTCTGGCTGAAGAACTAACTTCAGAGTATGAGTGGAAGGGTGTGAACGCTGTCCGGGTGCGGGGGAATTTGGGTGATGATATAATTGAAGCCGCGCTGGAAAAGGCGGGCGCCAAAGTTCTGCCGCTGGAAGTGTATCTTACTTTCACCGCCGAATGGGATGAAGGGATGCGAGCGGCTTTCGCCGAAGCGGAAATCGATGCGGTAACTTTCAGCAGCGGTTCGACCGTTGCGGGGCTGGTCGAAATATTGGGCGAAGCTGAATTCCAATGCTTCATCGAATCGACAGCGGTAATTTCCATCGGGCCTGTGACCAGTGACATTCTCCGGCAAGCCGGCGGGGAACCGGCAATCGAAGCTAAAGTTCATACAATGGAGGGAGTAATCGACGCGGTAGTAGAATATTTCAGAGAGGATAAGGAGTAGAAGGATGGGATTTCCAACTGAACGACCCAGAAGACTGAGGAGGACGGAAACTATTAGGCGAATGGTGCGGGAAACGCATTTGCGCCCGGAAGACTTCATCTGGCCAATGTTTGTAGTAAGCGGGCAGAGGGTCAGGCAGCCGATAGGCGCTATGCCCGGGGTGGAAAGGATGTCCAGGGATATCGCCGCTGAGGAAGCGAAGAAGGCGTATCAATCCGGGATACCAGCGGTAATCCTCTTCGGCATACCGGATATGAAGGACGCCGAGGGCAGTTCTTCCTGGGATGACAACGGAGTGGTGCAGGAAGCGGTCAGGGCGATAAAAGACGCTGTCCCGGAAATGATGGTAATCACCGATGTATGCCTGTGCGAATATACCGATCACGGGCATTGCGGGGTGATAATCGACGGCGAAGTGAACAACGACGATACTTTGAAACTGCTGGCGCGGCAGGCGGTCAGTCACTGCCAAGCGGGGGCGGATATTGTTGCCCCTTCGGATATGATGGACGGGCGGGTGGGAGCTGTTCGCAAAGCGCTGGACAAGGCGGGATACTATGACCGGGCGATTATGGCCTATTCGGCGAAATACGCTTCCGCTTTCTACGGTCCATTCAGGGAAGCGGCGGATTCCACCCCTCAATTTGGTGATAGAAAGGGATATCAGATGGACCCGCCCAATGTCCGGGAAGCGCTGAAGGAAGTCCGCTTGGACCTGGAAGAAGGGGCGGATATGGTGATGGTCAAGCCAGCCCTTGCATACCTCGATGTAATCGCCAAAGTGAAAGCGTCCACCGATGTCCCGGTGGCGGCGTATAATGTCAGCGGGGAATATTCGATGGTCAAGGCGGCGGCTCAGGCGGGATTTATAGATGAAAAACGCATTGTGATGGAGATTTTGACCGGCATAAAGCGGGCGGGGGCGGATTTGATTTTAACTTATCATGCGCCGGATGTTGTTAAGTGGATTGATGAAGATATTTGATATTTGATATTTGATATTTGATAGAAAAGTTGATAAAGTGGAATGAAATAGTAAGTAATGTGCAGGATTTATCAATAAAGATAACAGCGAACAGCTTAAGTGGACATTACAAAATCAAAGAAGTTGTTTAGCAGGGCAAAGGAGGTGATTCCCGGCGGAGTGAACAGCCCGGTTCGGGCGTTTAAATCTGTGGGAGGCGTCCCCCGATTTTTGTCACGGGGCAGAGGCGCTTATATCTGGGATGCGGACGATAACCGATACATCGACTATATGATGTCCTGGGGACCGCTGATTTTGGGGCACGCTCATCCGAAAGTGGTTGAGGCGGTAAGGGAAGCGGCATCAGCGGGAACCTCCTTCGGCGCTTCAACCGCAGGGGAAATCGAATTGGCGGAAATGGTAATCGACAGGTTCTTAGCTGTAGAAATGCTGCGATTGGTGAGTTCGGGGACGGAAGCGGCTATGACCGCTATTCGGCTCGCCCGGGCGGTTACCGGCAGGGAATTGGTAGTCAAATTCGATGGCTGTTATCATGGACATTCTAATGGATTGCTGGTGAAAGCGGGGTCGGGTTTGGCGACGCAGGGGCTTCCAGGGAGCGCAGGTGTCCCGGAAAGCGCTGCGCGAGGAACTATTTCCCTGCCTTACAATGATTTGGAAGCGGTTTGGAAGACATTCGACAAGCGTGGGGAGGATATCGCCGGCATCATCGTGGAGCCCGCCGCCGCCAATATGGGTGTGGTACCGCCGGTTGAGGGTTTCTTAAATGGATTGCGGATGGCAGCGGAGAAAGACGGCGCGGTCTTGATTTTCGATGAGGTGATCAGCGGATTCCGGGTTGCGCGCGGGGGAGCGTGTGAATTATACAATATCAGGCCGGATTTGGTCTGTTTCGGGAAAATCCTGGGGGGCGGGATGCCCATCGGCGCGGTCGGAGGAAAGCGGGAAATAATGGAACGGTTAGCGCCGGCCGGAAATGTATATCAAGCTGGAACTTTGTCCGGCAATCCCGTTTCCGTGGCGGCGGGGATTGCGACTTTGCGGGAATTGGAAACTCCGGGGTTTTACGAAAGGCTGAATAATACAACTAAAAAGCTGGCGTTGGGGTTGGAGGAAATCTTAACCGAAGCGGAAATCCGGGTTGTTATCAACCGGCTGACCGGGCTGTTGACCGTATTCTTCGGGGAAGGGGAAATTTCCGATTATCAGTTGGTTCAGAATTGCGATATGGACAGATACGCCCGCTTTTTCCGGGGGATGCTGGATGAAGGTGTATATTTACCGCCTTCGGGGTATGAAGCGTGGTTCCTTTCATCCGCTCATAATGATGACGAAATTGAACGAACGCTGAAGGCGGCAGGGAATGTAGTTGAGGAATTAACCACGAATGAATATGAATAGACAAAAATACTAATATATTCTCTATTGAGGCTCTTGCAAAAGTATTGAATTACAATTTTATTTATGACATATTAAGGTATTCTATCCGGTTGGAGCAGCTGTTTTTTTAATTAACTCTTTGGATACTTCCATTGTAACTGCCCCGTCAGATGGTGTTAGTTCCCCCTTGATTCCATCTATCTCAATGGAAACATTGGATTTAACCGACGATTTCACAATAATAACTGGTGATGTTAAATCGTTCTTAGATTTTTTCGACCGCAGCTTTCTGTTTGAATCTATTTTTTCATGCATTGAAACACGAATTGGTATAACACTCTCTAATAACTTTTTCATAGCATTTATTTGACTATCCGACATTTTGGAAATACCAGCTTTACGCTGACTTTTCATAAACAACATTATCATTTGGGAAATATTCGCTGAACCCACGGAAGAAATGACTTCTTTTCCATAAATCCTATTGATTTTATCTAGATTATCTTTAGCGAAGTCGATGAATCTGTTATTTTCCTGCACAACCTCTTTCTTATGATACGATGAACCTACTTTTATTGTGGGGGTGTATCCTTCATCGTCCGGAGAAATGGTGTTTACTTCAATCTTCTTCCCTGCGATTATTGTGCCACCGACAATTTCACTAACACAGACCTCATCTGCTATCAAATTTGAATTTTTTACTGTTCCTTTTATGGTTAATTTACCTTCAGCTATTAATCTGGTTCCTGTAACATTCCCGCTTCCATCAATGTCTTCTTCGCTTGCAAGGTTTCCTCCGATGATGTTTCCTGTGATATCTATGCTTCCGGAGGTCTGAATCGATACATCTTCTTCGATGTCACCGGATACAATAACCTGATATCGAGAAATCACTTGACTGCCTGTTTTCAATCCTCCTTTAATTTCAACGGGTTTATCCATAGTGATATTAAGTGGCTGTGAGCCGCTAATCACTTCGATCGGCTCAATCGAAAAGATCAGCTTCGACTTCACATAATGACCAGTCGATTTTTCATCACGAATGTGTAATATTCCCGTTCGTGAGGTAAATACTTCATTTCCATCTTCTGAAACATTTATTCCCAATTCACCTTTAATTTCAATTTCTTTAGGTACCTCCGGAGGAATAGGTATTCCCCAAACAGAAACACCTTTTAGGACTCCCTTCTTTGCCGGTTTCTTCCTACAAATCATTTTTTCCTTTATTACCTTTTCGACCCCGACAAACCCGCCTTTTGCTAATTTTTTTAAGGCACAAAAGTATTCTAACTCGGCGTCTTCACTCGGCTCAGGAAATATTCCTTCAAGAATTACAACATCCTTCACCGGACGCGAATATTTTTGCAATTTAATTATTGCCTTTTCTATCGCATCCATGTTAACTTTGTCCAGTGAAAAGCCTTCCTTTTGTAATAACTTTTTTACATCCTTTAAAGTCATCTGTTCGCCGGATAACTTAAGAGGGTAAAGGTCAAGTTCAAGAACCATATCCTCATATTCTTTTCCTGAACTGGATATTGCTTTTAGATATCTCAGAATAGATTCACCCATTGGAGGTTTCTCTCGGTCAATAAAAATGGATACCTGCAAGGTATCAGCGTCGATTTTTTTACTTAATAGCTTCTGATATGCAAGCAAACCAGCGTCGACATGGGAAAGGAGAGATATCTTCTTTTTAGCTAATTTTAAAATTTTTACAAGGATAGAATCCTCCATATCCTGCTGTGGAGAATTAAAAGTAACTTCCCAGGAATACTCAGATAATGCTTTAACTTTTGCCGAGGTTAAAAACTGTTCTAACCATTCTTTATGAGAAACATTATCTGCCATAAGACCCTCGAATTACCATCATTAATTTTTCTTTAGATCATAAAACCTAGTTTGCGTTTTTGGAGTGATGCAAGACGAGTTGGACACCGTTATTTATTTAAATATAGCATTTAATATTTATTTATCAAGTTTCGGCGTGTTAATCAATATTTTTCGGGTATTTTAGAATTTTTTCTTCAAATCCTTCCAAATATTTCAAAAACGCATTCTCCTCAATCACATTCATCATTACAAATATTGGAGGGGCTTTTGAGAAAAGCTGAATTGAGTGCATAACCGTTATTCTTATATTTTATTGCGCGCCAGTTGGCATATAAACTATAAAATTACTATAATAGAAACATAGAACAAGATTGATCGATGAAATCAAGCATCTGGAAAATATTCGCCGGGCTCGCCCTATTCATAATAACTCTTATCCTTCCTGGCGGGGAGGAATTGAGTCCCGAAGGTCAAAAGATGGCTGCTATCGCCGTTTTGATGGCTTTCTGGTGGGTGACGGAAGCGATCCCGATTTCAGCGACCGCACTTTTAATGATGGTTCCGGCGGCGATAGCGGCATCCTGCGCCTTCATGCTGCCGGTGGCGACTCCGCCCAATGCGATTGTATTCGGGTCGGGATATGTGACCATACCGGTGATGGCGAAGAAAGGGCTGGCGATGAACATACTGGGGATAGCGCTTATTTCAGCGTTGACTTATTTAGTGGTGGCGCCGTTTATAGGGGGGCTGGCTTGCGATTTAATGAAGTGAAAGCTAATGACGGCAGATGACGAAGTGTGAGCGTATCCTACAACGCCGCGCATACTTGAGAATCATCCATTATTAGTTATTGGGCGATCCTTCCTAAACATAAAGATGTTTTTAGGTTCATTGTCGTTATTTGAATAAACTCCGTCGGTGCCGATGAATCCGGTGAAGTATTCATAAATCCTCTTCGCTTCAAAGGGGCTATTGGCGGTTTTGAAAATCCAGATATCTTTTTCCGCATCGAGGTTATGTTTTCGGATTATTTCGTCGACGGGTTTTGCGGAGACTTCCACGAACCATAAAGAGTGCAAATCTCCCATTTTAGTGATGAAATTCAGGAATTCGATTATGATTTCGGATTCGGAATACAATTAGCCTCCCCTAGAACCTCTGCATTGAGAAGGAAATAAATGGGTTAAGAGCCATTGTGATAAATTCACTGCAACCGGTTATCGTAATACTATAGCTAAAATCGTACCCGTAGAATTATAAGTTAATTTAAATTATAAGGATTTGAAATTATATATCTTGTGGTTTTTATTGATGCTAATCGACATAGAAACTTATCGATATAGTGTTCAGGATATATTGATATTGTGCGTTATATATACACTGTTGGTTTGCAGTAACAGTTTAACTCTCTGAAGCTGGCGGGGGTTGGGGAAGATGAAATTTAGAATTAAGAATTCAGTGCCTCGTCCGGGACTACGCCCGGAAGAGGGGGCTTCGCAGAAATTAAGAATTTAAAATTTTAAAATTTAAAATTCGAGCCGATTCCGGACGTGCTTCGCTTGCCGGAATGACGAAAATTGGGATTATTGAATAGAACTAAAATGTTACAAGTATTCATACAAAGGGGACCTTATTATGAAAAAGCACACCATTATTAAATTTATCATCAAATTTGGATTCACGGTTCCACTGTCCGCTCA
>JABMRZ010000499.1 GCA_013202315.1 Candidatus Tariuqbacter arcticus
GCCCACTAAACCCTAAATCCTAAATCGTAAATCCTATTTTCAAGATAACCGATTGATTT
Source organism: Candidatus Tariuqbacter arcticus (assembly GCA_013202315.1). Classification (GTDB taxonomy): domain Bacteria; phylum Electryoneota; class Tariuqbacteria; order Tariuqbacterales; family Tariuqbacteraceae; genus Tariuqbacter; species Tariuqbacter arcticus. The sequence goes on from JABMRZ010000499.1 coordinate 60, forward strand.
TTGTCTATCTTTTCCCCGCGAAAAACCTCCTCAACAATTCGCCGCACTCTGCCTCCATAATTCCACCCACAACTTCAATTCGATGATTCAACCGGTTATCGAGCGGGATATTATACAGCGTTCCGCAAGCCCCCCAGTTTGGATCGCTCGCTCCGAATACGATTCGCTCAAATCGATTGAGAACAGCCGCGCCGGCGCACATAAGGCATGGTTCCAAAGTGCAGTATAATGTCGCGCCTGTGAACCACTTCCCGTCAATGTTATTCCGAGCGTATTTCATCGCCTCCATTTCCGCGTGAAGGAGCGGATTTTTACCGCTTTCAACGAAATTACAGCCTCGACCGATTACCTCGTTCTTCAACACCACCAAAGCGCCTATGGGAACTTCTCCTTGTTCGCCGGCTGTTTTCGCTTCTTCTAAAGCGAGCCGTATGAAATATGAATGAGAAAAGTTCAAGGCAGGTTTAATTGTTATAATGAGAACTGAAAATAGTGTGCATTACAGGATCAAGTTTTTCATTCTGAAACAGCCGCGAATGTCATTCCCGCGAAAGCGGGAATCCAGTGTTTTTAATTAAATTAGGCAGATGTAATCGGTTTTGCTTGCAATTATATGCTTATGAAGCGAATTCTACACTATTATCTTGTCGGATTAATAACTTTAAAAACTTACAAATCAAGCACAGTCAAGTATATTTACATCTTTAATGGTGCATATATTGGCGCGTGATGGTTACTTCGAGATGATGCTGTTCACATGGTTGTAATGAAGCGGTTTGATGGGGCCTTCGACCGAACCTTCAACGAATTGTCTAATGGTGGGGTGAGCAGAATTCTGGGTTTCTTCCGGGGTTCCGGCAAAGAGTATCTTCCCATAATGTAGCATTACAATCCTGTCGGCGACCTCATAAGCGCTGACTATATCGTGGGTGACAACGATGGAAGTGATGGACAATTTCCGGTTCATATCAATAATCAATTGATTGATATTCGCCGCCATTATGGGATCGAGACCGGTGGTGGGTTCATCATAAAGCAGGTATGCCGGACGATAAATAATCGCTCTCGCCAACCCGACCCTTTTCTTCATTCCGCCGGATAATTCTGAGGGTTTCAGATTTTCAGCGCCCGGCAGTTCGACCATATCCAGCGCTTCGGCAACCCGGCGGTCGATTTCAGTTCTGGACAGGTCAGTATGTTCCACCAGGGAGAGCGCTATGTTTTCACTGACGGTCATAGAATCGAAGAGAGCCGAACCTTGGAACAGGACGCCGAATTTCCGCCGAAGGCGGGAGAGATTATTATAATCCATATTAGTGACTTCCTCGCCGTCGACGATAATACTTCCTCGGTTGGGTTTCAGCAGACCAATAATGTGTTTCAGGAGCACCGATTTACCGCAGCCTGAGCGGCCGATGATGGTCAGCGATTCTCCATTCGGAATCAGCAGGTCAAGCCCTTTAAGCACGGGTTTGCCGTTGAAATTTTTGTGCAGGTCTGTGATTTCAATCATTAGACGGTAAACGGTAAACTGTGAACGGTAAGCGGTGAATTGACAAAGTGGTAAATCTGAGATTGCCACTGGTTTAAAACAATAAAGTTGCGAGGATGTAGTCTGCCATAAGTATTAAGATGGAGGACCAGACGAAAGCTTTGATGGTAGCTTTTCCCACTCCTTCAGCGCCGCCTTCTGTATTGAAGCCGATGTAACATCCTACCAAAGAAGTTATAGCCCCAAAGGTAAAGGCTTTTGATAGGCATACGAATAGGTCATAAAGATAGAAATGCCGGGGAATTTCTGAGAAAAAAGTGGTGCTTGATAAACCCATAAAAAGATTAGCAACGATGAATCCGCCCAATATTGCAATGAAAGCGGCGAAAATAACCAGCACCGGCATCATAAAAGTGTTAGCCGCAAATCTGGGCAGGACGAGAAATCGGATGGGATTAATTGCCAGAGATTCGAGCGCATCGATTTGTTCGGTAACTTTCATTGAACCAAGTTCGGCGGCGATGGAAGCGGAAACCCTGCCGGCGATTACTAAGCCGGTGAGTACAGGCGACAGTTCAATCACCACCGCTTTATAGACAGCGGAGCCGAGATATTTAATGGGGATATATCCTTCAAATTGATAATTCGCCTGCCAGGCTGAAACGGCGCCGGTAAAAATACCCACCAATAATACAAGGGGAATTGAATCGTAACCCAATCGGACAGCTTGTTCAGTGAATAATTTCCTGTCGTGGTGGAGATGGCGGAGATTTGAAATAATCCTCCATAACAGATGGGATAGTCCGCCAAGTTCGGTAAAAAAATTATGTATATAACGACCTATTATTAGAAACATATATTCTTGTACAACAAAGGAGTATGTTGGTTGTTGAGTATTTGCCCTAACCCGGACGAGCTGAAACTAAGATATTTAAAACAAATGAGTATCGAGTAACAAGTAAGGTTCTTAGCACTTGGCACTTGATACTTGGCACTTTGCAAAATATATAACAATGCGGATTAGAATTCGTATCCGAGGGATAGATAATAGCGGGGTTTGGAGACTGAATTCAGGTCATATTTCCAGGCGACATCCCATTTGGTGGGCCAGCCGATGAAGGGGAAGGGGAAGCGGATTCCCATTCCGAAGCCCCAGAGGGCGTCTTTGAAGCGGGTATCACCTCCAACTTTTTTAGTCAATTGGAATTTATCGCTCCAGGCTGCACCGAAATCGGAAAACAGCGCCCCTCTCACATTGATGAAAGGATATGGTATGGGCCAGCCAAAGATGAGGTATTGAATAAAGGGGAAGCGGAATTCCACATTGGTTAGGAAGTAGTTTTCACCATCCCTTTCGTACAGGTCTCCGCCGCGAAGGGGATTAACGAATCGAGCGATATAAATATCTTCGATGGTGGATTCTTCTATATCTATGTAATATGGGCGGTTAATCCAATTACTTACACCGCCCAAGAAGAATTTCTGGGGGTTATCTCCAAAGGAAGCTCCGGCGGTCAAGCGAAGAGAGAAGCTGTAGTCGAAGCCGGCTTTGAAATATTTACGAAGGTCGGCAATCACAGAATAAAAATCGATGCCCCGTTTGCTGGCGCTGTCAGATTGGCTGGGGTAAAGGTCGGGGCTGAGCAACAGGCTTAGCCGGAATCTGGAACCATTCATAGGTCCGAAATACCTTCCGATGGAAGTGTCTTTCACATAGGCGAGTTCGGAAATCAAAACGCGCCTCTGTTCAGCGCCGACATATTCATCGAAATAATTGTCCAGCGTATCGCGGTCGATGGCGACGAAATCTTCATTCAATTCAAATCGGGTGAATTTCGAAAGCGGATATGAGGTGGAGGCGGCAATACCATAATACCGGTCACGGTATTTGGCTCTATAATAATCAATCGGTGTAGCTCTGAAGTAATAGACGAAATGATAAAAATTCAAATTAAAATCGGTTCTGTGAGGCAGATATTGATAGCCGAAGAGGTAATTGCTGATTTCAACTCGGTTCTGCAGGTCGGTGAGGAAATACAGACTGTGATTTCCCAAAATATCGGAGAAATGCGCCAGGGCAATTCCTCGCGCGCCCCATACGGAAGAGAAGTACGCCGATGCATAGACATAATCGGTGGTGAATTTAACGCCGTAGTCACTAACGACATATTCTCCGGATTCGGTTTTGAAGTCGGCGGTATCAGCGGCTTGTGATTCTTCAATATCGGTGAGGTCACGCTTCCTGAAATCGAAGACGAAATTTCTGTATGGTCGGTTTCCGAAGTCTTTAGCGGGAACTATGTAATCCGCTTTGAAAGGTTCGGGAACGATGATGGGGACGCGGGCGTTCAGCTCTTTTTTCAAAGGCGTGACTTCCAACTCTTTGCGTAGTTCGGGGTTGAGGGGGTCGGTCATCAGATAGATATCATAGCCGAAATTAAAAAGAGAGACGAAGGCGAGCTTTTCGCCATCTTGAGAAATCGAGGGTTGAAGGCATCCGGTAACTACATTGGTGATGGGATAGTGTTCGCCGGATTCGATGTTCATACGATAAAGGTTGAAGATGCCGTTTTCATCGCTAATATAGATTAAGACGCTGTCACCGGCGAAGACTGGGGTCTTTTCAATGTCCGGGGTATGGGTTATGCGAGTCAGCTTCCAGTCTTTAGTGCGGGCGGCGATATAGATATCGTAATTTTGATAATCGAAATTGAAGATGTCAAAATCGTAAGGCAGTAATTCAGGGTCGAGCAAATCCCGTCTGTCAGAGACAAAAGCAAGATAGTCGCCATTCGGCGACCAGGAAGGCGAGATGTCGGAGAAAATATCGCAGGTAATGGTGTTCAATTGTTCGTTATCGAGGTTCAGCAGGTAGATATCGCTAGTGCCGTCTCGGGTGCCCACAAAGGCTATTTCATCACCTTTAGGCGACCATACGGGGGAGAAGATGCCGTCAAGGTCGAATTCTATAGTTCGGATGACCTTCCCGGTTTCCACCTCCACGATACTGAGGGCGTCATTTCCGCCGGATTTGGAGGCGATGACGATGTGTTTTGAATCGGGCGACCAGGAGATACCGGGGCGTATGATGTGCAGTTCCTCGAAAGCTTTGCTGCGTTCACCGGAAATCAGCTTCTTAATCCGTTTATTCTCGACCAGAGAATATAGATAGACATCGAAGTAATCTGAACGGTTGGAGATATATACCAGCATATCCCCTTGAGGTGATATGGCGGGTGAGATGTCATAGTAATTGTATTCCTCTTCTTTGTGGTCGGTGAGTTTTTCGGCGAAGTCGAGGGGCTGTTCGGTGACTGCACCGACGGGCCAGTGATATTTATTCACGAATTTTTGCCATCGGCGGTTGAGTTCCTTCCAGTTTAAGCCCAGGGTTTTTTTAAATCCGCTGTTGGTATCGCGGGAGTTTCTTATTCGATGGAGTAGTTCTCCGATTTTCTCTTTGCCATAGGTCTGGGCGATGAAGTGGAGCACCGATTGACCGCATTTATAGACGCCGACGAATCCGTAATAGTTAAGTTGGTCGATATCAGGCAGCCTGCCGTTCACCACCAGGTCGCGGATGTACATTTCGGATTCGGTGTCCATTCCGAAGAGAGATTCATATTCGGCAAGTCCTTCCACAAACCAAAGGGGGATGGCGGTTCGCGAAAGCCCTTGAATGATGGACATCATACCGCTGCCATAAAGCATATACAGGCTAATGGCGTGGGTCAGTTCGTGATGAATGGTGTGGCGGAAGTCTTCCCAAGAGCCCTGGTAAGGTATAACTACACGGTTCTTGAAAAATTCGGTGAATCCTTGAATGCCTTCATCGACGGTGCCGGTCATCACATTAGTCTGTTCGAAATCGTTATGTGATTTGTAAGTGATGATGGCGATACGGTCTTCCTGGGGGAGATTCCAGCGGAAATCATCGGCGAGGAAGCGGTAAGCTTTTTCAGCTTCCTTTGCGGCGAATTCGGCTATATCCAATCCGCCTTCGGTGAAGTAGATGTCGAAATGCTGAGTTTGGATATATTTCCATTCGAGGCGGTGGTACTGAACTTTATTCTGACCGTACATTTGACAAAAGGCGGTTTCGGTCGAGAATAGGGCTCCGGCGATGAGAACGGTTAATATAATATATGTTCTGATGGATTGCATAATTATAACCTATCATTGGTCATTCGGTTATGTAGGCTGGTCAGCTGAAAATAGGGTTTGATGTAGGCCGGATGTTAACATCCGGCGATTTGATCCGAATATTTGTAACA
>JABMRZ010000500.1 GCA_013202315.1 Candidatus Tariuqbacter arcticus
ACACAGAAGTGGATTCCCGCTTAAAACATACGGGAATGACAAGGGGGGAGCGGGGATGACAGCCCACTAAATCCTACATCATAAATCCTAAATCCTATTTTCAAGGTAAACAATACGGAAATGACAACCTTCCAACCCCTAACCCCTATTCTAAGGAAGTCGTCATTTCATTATGTTCCCGGCTCAAACCCCCAAGCTCCGCCTGATTCAACAATCCTGTTATCTTCCCGAAATCAATATCCCCTTCCATCAAATCATCCATTACGCTTGAAACATCGACCCGGCTCTTAATCAGCGAATTTAAGACCCCCGCCGCTTTTATATCGCCAACCAATATCGCCCCCCACAGACGGTTATCCTTGAACACCAGCTTCAGATAATAATTCCCCCGCCGCTTGGTATGAAAAGTGAAATCGTCGCTTTTCGGCTTGACTATTCCCAGCGACATTAAATTTAAGCCGAAGAATTCCGAAGAATTCATCCGCACCGCTCCGGAATATGCCCTTTTATGACCCATTATGTTATATGCGGCATATTGCCCTTGTTCAAATGCGGCAGGCCAGATGCCGACTGTGGTTCTTATACCCGTCAGCCTGTCCAGCACTTCCGCCACATCCCCCGCGCAGTAAATCCCTTCAACCGATGTCATCATATATTCATCCGCTATAATCCCCCAATCGCAGTCTATTCCTGACCCTTCAACAATCGACAAATCGGGCTTAATCCCCTTGCCCACCACCACCATCTGGCAGGGCAGTTCCCGCCCATCGTCTAAAACCACCGCCTCCACCCGTTCATTCCCCAGAATTTCAACCACATCGAAGCCCGTCTCTATGGTCAATCCATTATCCTCGAGGTGATGGCGGAATATTTCACTCGTTTCAGCGTCAGCCAACTGTGAAAGCAGATGGGGCGATTTTACCACCACTGCGCTCTTCACCCCGCGATAATACAGCCCTTCCGCCGCCAGCAGACCGATATTGCCCCCGCCCAACACCACCGCATTCTTGGAATCTTCAGCGTAACTTATTATTATTTTTAAATTTTCAACCGTGCGGAATCCACACACTCCATCCTTGTCGATTCCCTTTATCGAAGGGAATCGGGGGACACCCCCGGCGGCGATGACCAAATTGTCGAACGGAATTTCACTCCCGCCATCCAGAATAACCTTTCTCGAATCCGTATCGACATTAACCACCAATCCATTTATAAATCTAATCCCATTCTTCAGGTAAAATTCATCTCCCCTGAAATAAATTCCTTTCAGCGGTATCTTTTTCGCCAGCGCATAATAAAGCATCGGCCGGGAATAAGGCGGCCCACTCTCCGGCGCCACCACGGTGATCTCCCGCTTATCATCCAATTTCCGCAGTGTTTCCACGCATCCGATTCCCCCCGCTCCCGCTCCTATTATAACATCACCCATCTACTTCCTCCATTTCAATTATCTTGATTGCTTTGGTGGGACACGCTTCCACGCAAGCGAAAATATCTCTATCGAGGCAAAGGTCACATTTCTCCGCAATGCCCCTTATATGTCCCATATATATGGCTCCAAATGGACAATTCATCACACACATCCAACATCCAACGCATTTATCAGCATCGAAAATCACCCCGCCAAGCTCAGAATCATAGCTTATTCCCCCGCTCTTACAGGCTATCAGGCATTCCGGCTCCTCGCACTGCCGGCAAACTAATGGAAAAGCATGCCCTCCGGCGTCCATTACGAAAATACGGTAGTAAGGCTTTTCCGCTTCCAGAACCGCCTTATGCAAATCGCGGCTGAGCGAATGTTCCACCGCGCAAGCGATTTCACAGCTCCGGCAGCCGAGGCACTTATCGATATCGACAAAGACCTTTCGTCTCATTATAAACTCAGTGTTACTACTGTTATGTTCAGTATAATAGCAATAATGTTATGATAGAAAAGTAAATTTATAACATAATCAATATATATTGCTTACTCTCATATTAACTGTTACTTATAGATAATAAGTGTATATTGAAATTTCAAATAATCGCTTTAGCGGGCAAATAATCGAAGTAAAAAACCACTATCAAAGTCTAAACAATACCTTTCGATTAAAAAACAATAATCCGCTATATGTCCCAAAACATCATTAAATGAGTCATAAATAAATAGCGCTTTCATACTTTCTAACTTTCACACTTTCACACTTTTTATCCAACCCTCCTCGCCTCATACATCATCGGTTGCAGCCCCATCGCTTTCCGTTTAGAATCGATATGGTTCACCATCATTTCCGCAATTTTGTAAGGATCGCCTTCAAAAGCGAGCTTCCCGCCGTATTTCCGCTCCATACCATTGGTCAGGTAATCCAAAACCTTCTTTGAACCCATCACCCTCATCGGCGGATGAAATACGGTGTAAATCCCAGATGCCGCCACATAGAAAGCGATGGAAGCCGCCTTCTCCGACATCGCTTCCGGCGCGCATCCCGCCACCGGCAGTTCGGAAATATCGGCGCCGATTCCCCCTTCCCGCACCATATTGGCGCAAGCCATCAGTATCCTCGAATTATCCACGCAGGAGCCGAAATGCAGCACCGGCGGAATACCCACCGCTTCGCACACTTCTCGCAAACCGTCGCCGGCATATTCCTCCGCCGCTTCCGGGCGCATAAATCCCGCCTTGGCGCAGGCGATAGCGCTGCATCCTGTCTGCACCACCAGCACATCCCGCGCAATCAATTCCCGCACCAATGTCAGGTGATTATAATCGTGCTTGACCTTCGGGGTGCAGCATCCCACCACCCCCGCCACTCCCCGGATTCTCCCGGAAGCAATAGCGTCATTTAAGGGACGATATGACGCACGAAACCTGCCCCCAAGATACTGAAAGGTGTTTTCCGCGGTGAAACCGGCTACCAAATCGGTCACTCCTTCAGGGATATCAACCATTTCCGGGACCCGGTTCCTGAAATTTTCGACAGCGGTGGTGATGACTTCCCGCGCCTTTACCAAAGCGTTCTCGGGGGTGATTTCGATATGTTCAGCGCCGGGAATCTTCGCCTTTTCACTGGTGGTGATTAGCCTGGTGTGATAGTGGCTGGCGAATTCCGACAATGCCGGTTGAATGCACTGAATATCCACCGCCATCAAATCCACCGCACCGGTGGAAATCGCCAATTCCTGCTGCAGGAAATTACCCGCAATCGGATAACCCTGACGCATCAACAACTCGTTGGCGGTGCAGCATATCCCGGTTAGGTTGATCCCCTTGGCGCCCGCTTCTTCGGCGCGGCGGAGAATTTCAGGCTCCCGCGACGCCATCACCAGCATTTCCGATAATATCGGTTCATGCCCATGCACCACCACATTCACCATATCCTCTTTCAACACCCCCAGGTTCACCTTAGAACGAATCGCCTCCGGCGACCCGAACAGTATATCCTGCACTTCGGTAGCCATCATCGACCCGCCCCAGCCGTCGCCGATAGCGCATCTGAAAGCCTGGTCGATGATTGAAACCGGGTCGGCGTCCACCCCCATATGCGTCCGGTGCATAACTTCGGCGATTTCCCGGTCGATGGCGCGAGGGACGGCTCCACCTAACGCCCACCGTTCCCTCTGCCCTTCGGGAGCGCGGTGGATGAAGCCGAAATCGCCTTTATACCGCCCAAATTCCAGCATCAGCCTTTCCGCCAGCATCCCCGCCTTATCCTGAACGGAATCCCCTTCCACCCTCAATTCAGCGCAGAGCGCTTCGAATCTATCGACATCGGCGATTCGATATCCCGAATCGTTCCCTTTAGCGATTTCTTCCAGCGTTTCCACTACTCCGCGGGCGTGGTCGGAATGAGCGGCTGCTCCGGCGGCGACCGCCCTGGCCAAATTCCGGGCGGCGATGGTGTCCGCGTCAGCGCCGCATATCCCCACCTGCGCCCCTTCGCCGAAAGGGTCGATCCGACACGGTCCCATCAAGCATATAGTACAGCAAATCCCCAGTTCCCCGAAGCCGCATACCGGGATCATCTTTTGATATCTCGACCAGATGGTCGAACGCCCCTGCGCATCGGCTTTTTCCAACGCTTCGACAGTTACCGGGTCGATGCTTTTGTCTTTTGTTTTCATACAATTATTCGATTATGTGGTCTGGTCAGCAAACTGATAATATTACATTTATTCTGAAAATAGGATTTTGGATTTTGGGTTTAGGGTTTAGGGTTTAGGGTTTAGATACTTACACATTCTGTGATAGAGTTCATCTCTTACATTTTTGTAAATATTTGCTATTCATATAGATGTATTTTTCTGTTTTACTTGAGCCTTGAGAATTGAGACTTGATACTTTCTGTTAT
>JABMRZ010000501.1 GCA_013202315.1 Candidatus Tariuqbacter arcticus
AGTCTGCTGATTAGAGTAAATAACCGTTAACATGATAACCTGCCAGGTTAGATGTATAATGATTTAAATATGAACCTAACAGGTTGAAATATAAGATATTATAATGATTTTATCAAATATTTCTCACGGGTTTAGGGTAGTGTTAGTCTGCGTCAATTCAAATCCGAGTAATCCGCATTGTTAAGTGGAAATGCCCAAACCCGCCCGCTTCTTAGAGCGGTGGTTTTCTTTTTCCTCGGAATCGGGTGGGGTTTTAACAATCCTGAAGTCGTTCCCTTATGGTTTATCGCTTCCATAATGCTGTTCTTCGTCATTGCGATTTTTGCGGGAATTATAAAAGCGCGCGCGGTTGAAATTTTCTTGACTGTGCTCCTCATTATCCTGGCGGGGGCTGTTTTCGGCTCTTTTCGGCGGGGAATCTATGATGATAATATATTACTCAGAAATTCTTTCGATTCGCAGGGTGTCGAATTCATCGCCCGATTACTCGATGACTGCGATATCGATAAACCGGACAAGAGCCGCCTGGCATCGATCGAAATTTGCATAATCAATGGGATGACTTTCAAGAGTCCAGGCAGAGTATGGCTGAAGCTGCCCGGCGCAATGGGTTTACCCTATGGGACGAGGGTGATGGGGAGAGGCGGATTGGCGCCGATACTTCAGCCGCGCAATCCCGGCGATTACGACCTAAGGAATTACTGCCGCCGCGAAAATATCTCCGCCATAATGCGGTGTGGAAAAGGGGAATGGAGGGCGGTTGAATCCGATGATAAATCCATTATGGGACGAATTTTCCTCCCTATCCGCCGGGATATCATCGGGAAGATAGATGAACATATCGGCGGGGGGGAGGGGGAAATCCTCAAGGGTTTGATAATCGGCGCCCGTTCCGGTTTTTCGGACGAATTCAAGGGACAGCTTCGATATTCGGGGCTTTGGCATCTGCTTTCGCTTTCGGGGCTGCACCTGGGTATAATCGCCGGTATTATACTGATAGCTATTTCAATCTTCAACATCCCCGTTAGATTTCGACCGCCGGTTGTCATCTTCGTTCTCATCTTTTACTGTCTATTGGTGGAGACACGAGCCCCAATCGTTCGGGCGGCGGTGATAATATCATTATTATCTGCCGGCAGGATGCTTCATAGATATACCGATCATTGGAACCTTTTAGCGCTCAGCGCAATTGTGATTGTGCTCTTCAAGCCGGCTGAGTTATTTTCGCCGGGCTTTCATTTGACTTACGCCGCTTCAGCCTTCATAATCCTCGGTCATAACAACTGGAACGAATGGCTGAAATCCGGATTTCCATTGTTATATAGAAATTCCTGGTTTCGTTATATTTTCATTTTATGCACCGCATCATTCGCCGCTTCGCTGGGGACGGCGCCGTTTCTGGCTTATCATTTCGGAGGGATTCCATTAACTTCCATACCCGCTTCCGTTATAGGTGTTCCTCTTGTTGGAATCTTGCTGGCGATTTTTCCCGTGTTTTATGGTTTTACGCTAGTTAACGCTTCGATGGCGGAGATTTTCGGCGGCGCTTTATGGCTTGGAGCGCGGGGCTTGAAATGGCTGGCGGGCTTCTCCGCCGAGAACTCGCTGTATATCAATACGCCCGATTTCACTCAATGGCATCTGCTTATACTGGTAATCCCCCTGACGCTGTTCATATTCAGAAAGCGTCAATGGCTTTGGGCGGGACTGCTGGCGGGGAATATGTTCCTCTGGAACAGCGCGCTCGGTGAGCGTGGGATGCGGTTGACCTTTCTGGATGTGGGGCAGGGAAACTGCGCCCTAATCGAGCTTCCCGGTAAAAGCGCTATACTGGTCGATGCCGGTCCCAAATCCGGGGACTATGACGCGGGGAAAAGAATTGTGGTTCCCCATCTCGAATGGCGCGGCATCGAACGAATCCAGCATCTGATTTTAACCCATTCCGACCGTGACCATTGCGGGGGGGCGGAGGCGATTCTTTCAAGGTTTTCAGTCGAACACCTCGATATCGGTCCTTCGGGGCCTGAAATCGAAGGCAATCATCAAGTTAATCATCTGAAATCCGGGAGCTGGCTGAAAACCGGAGGAGCCCTACTGCTTTTTCTGAACCCCGCCGATTCAATCGGCGATGATAACGAGCTTTCTTTAGCCTTCATGCTTGATTATTGTGGAAAGAGGATATTATTCACCGGTGATATTCCAGCCCGGGGTGAAAGAAACCTCCTTCCCGCAGCGGATTTGCTGGAATCGGATATATTGCAGGTCGCTCATCATGGCAGTAAATATTCTTCCACCGAAGAATTTTTATCTGTGGTTTCTTCGAGATGGGCGGTTATTTCTTGCGGGCGGGGCAATTTCTATGGGCATCCCGCCCCAGAAACCCTGGTGAGGTTGGAAAGCGCAGGTGTGGATATACATCGAACCGACAAATCCGGCGCCGCCTGCTTTTTGATAAATCGAAGAGGTGTTGAGTATGTTTCGTGGAAGTAATATATTGAAATTTATCGCTTTTATTTTGGCGATAATCCTACTTAGCTGGGGATGTTCGGAGAAAACGGATGAATCGGCAAATCGTCGAATTGCAATCCTGGAAGACAGCCGGAACTTGGGCGGGGAGGAATTAGCCGCTTTCTTTCAACACCCTCAAGCCCAAGTTAGGAGCCGCGCGGCGACTGCCGCCGGACGAATAGGAGATGCAGATGTAGTCCCAGACCTGTTGGACCTTTTGAATGACCAGGACGAAGATGTTCGATTGGAAGCTATCTTCGCTCTCGGACAATTGAAGGATTCTTCAGCCGTTGACGGGTTGATGAATTATTTCCCACTGGGAAGTATGGAAGAAAAGGATGAAATCTTGAACGCTTTGAGTAAAATCGGCGGAGTGAAGTCGATTGAATTCCTGTGCGGCAGGCTTTCTTCCGGCGAGTTTGAATTATTGCCTGCAGTCGTATATTCTCTAACTCGCGCCCGCAGCGTCACCTCTCTCCCGGCGATAGCCGAGTGTTTGTCGGATACATCTGTCGCAGTCCGGCGTGCGGCGGCATATTTCTGCTGCCGCAAGGCTGATTCAACTGTGAAAGCGGTACTACTGAAAAGACTGAATGATGATGACGCCCTTGTCCGCAAGTATTCCGCCGGGGCTTTAGGAAGGATTGGGGCTCCGGATATCGCTCATCACTTGGCGCCGCTGTTTTCCGACCCGGACCGTTCGGTTCGAATTAATGCGGTCCGCGCCGCCGGTAAATGCGCTTCAGAAATTGTGGTTCCTGAGCTTTTAAAATTGGCTGAGAGCGAAGAATACGCTATTTTCCGACCGGCGCTGGAAGCGTTGGGGAATTTGAAATCACCATCCGCTGCCGCTCCCTTGGAAAAGCTGACCCGGCAAGATTCAGGCGATAAGCTCCCCTATTTGCTCATCTGTCTGGCGAAAATCGAAGGCGAGCGCTTTCTTCCGTTTTCAGATACATATTCGGATCATCCTGACCCGGCGGTCCGCCGGGCAGTGGGATATAGTCTGAAATTCATTAAGAGCCCCAAGGCATTGGCGTTAGCGCAGGATATGCTGATGGATTCCGACGAGACGGTGAGAACCGCTGCTGCGGCTGGGTTGGCGGCTCAAGGCGCTGCCGCTGAACCTATTCTAAGAGGTTTGCTCGCCGATGAGGATTGGGCGGTTAGAACCGCCGCCGCCGAGGGATTGACCGAAATCGGGATGGCGGGCTCTTTCGACGCTCTCGCCGAGTGTCTGCAAGCGCATAAGAACTCTGCTTTGCCGGAGGAAATTCGTTCACTATTGAAGGCATTGTTCAAGTTGGACAGGGAGAAGGCTCTTCCTTTCATCAGGGACGCTGTCACCTCGAACCAACCTGCGGTGGCGGCTCTGGCGAAAGAATTACTGGTCGAATCCGGCGAAGAGATTCCCATACTATCTCCGCCAGACGATCGAGGCTATCCCGCGGATTTTGGGGAGCATTTGGGGAATATCAGGATTTCCATATTGACGGAAAAGGGGCGCATCGAAGTAGGACTTTTCGGCGATGAAGCCCCGGTAGTCAGCGCAAATTTCTTGAGATTGATTAGGAATCATTATTTTACGGGATTGACTTTTCACCGGGTAGTACCTGATTTCGTAGTTCAGGGCGGGGACCCTCGAGGAGACGGTTGGGGGGGGCCTGGTTATACCATCCGCGATCAAATCAACCGCCGGAGATTCATTCGGGGAACGGTCGGATTAGCCAATGCCGGGCTCGATACCGGCGGCTCTCAATTCTTTATTTGCCTTTCACCGCAGCCTCACCTCGACGGCAGGTACACCGCCTTCGGTCAAGTGATAAAGGGCTTTGGAGTATTGGATAGGCTGGTCGAAGGCGATTCAATCGAGGATATAATCGTCACGCCGCAGGTGAAACCTCGGATACGGAATTTGTAGTGGTTTTGTCGGCTTTTAAACAGTCTGCTGCACAATTAGGCAATATATTCAATTAACCGGTTATCTGCTCTAATCAGCATGCTGTAATTATTGCACATACAGAAATACTTGAGCTTATAACAAACGGCATCAATGTCATTGACGCACTAAAGCGGTAAT
>JABMRZ010000502.1 GCA_013202315.1 Candidatus Tariuqbacter arcticus
CTATATATACAATAGTGCAGTTATAGTGAACGAAATAATTACTTGCGCAAATCACATTTTACAATATTTAAATACTAACTAAATGTCATTCCCGCGAAAGCGGGAATGACAGCCCACTAATCCCTAAACCCTAACCCCTAAACCCTTTTTATAAGGTAAATGTAATATTATCAATTTGCTGAATAAAATGGATAACCGAAAAGTTAATGACTGCTTAATTTATATAAACTGTCGTTGAAATGCAACTTAAATATACCCATTTTTGACTTTTTGATTAAAATTAATTACTTTAGTAAATCAATATACTGCGGGAATTGGAAAACAACCTTTTGATTTATGGGAAAAACTCATATATTGTGGTGTCGAGTCTCCGCACTCGACACATAATATAAATAATAACAGTGTGTTGCTGTCGACTACGGAGAGTCGACAGTACTCGATAAAGACTTTTTGCACAAGAATCAACCTTTGAAAAATACCAAACTAAAGCTATTAAAAATAAAAAATGGAATCTCATTATGAAACTGCGGACACTAACCCTATTATCTACACTCTTATTGATACTATCAATCCTGCCGGCTCAAGCCAAAGAAATCAAAATCGGCTACATCAATTCCGAAAAGATTCTGAACGATTTCCAGGACTACAAGGACGCTAAACAGCTCCTCGGAGAAGAAGAGGATAAATATGAACGACAAGCACTGCAGATGGAACTGGACATCAAAAACCTGGAAGATGAAATCGAAGCCCAAAGCCTGATGTGGTCCGAAGAAAAAAGACTGGAAAAACAGCAGGAATATCAAAACTCCTACCTCAGATACCAACAATTCCTGCAGGAAATCTGGGGACCCACCGGCAAACTATATCAGCGCAATATGGAGCTTTCTAAACCCATCATCGACCGAGTGCAGGATGTGATTACCAGAATCGGCGATGAAGATGAATACGATTTCATCTTCGACGCCGGAGTCGGCAATCTCGTATTCGCCAAACCGGAATACGATATCACAGAAAGGGTGCTCGAAGAATTATCAAAAAAATAAAACATTCGTTTTTTATTCGATGTTAATTATAAAAATCCTAACTCCAGTAAATAATATACCGTTATGAGACTATCCCAAATCGCCGACGCCGTTTCCGGCGGCCTGGAAGGCGAAGACCTGGAAATATCCGGCATCAACACCCTCACCGATGCCGAACCCGGTCAAATCTCCTTCCTGTCCAATCCGATATATAAAAAGTTCCTCGCCGGCACCAAAGCTTCAGCCGTTATCGTTGACCGCAAACAAACATCTATAGACCGCCCCGTCATCAGAACCGATAATCCCTACCACGCGACACTGAAAGTAGTGAAATTATTCTATCCGGAACCCGAACCCATAATCGAAGGAGTCCACCCCTCCGCTGTCATCGCTTCCAGCGCTGATATTGGTAGGAATGTGGGAATCGCCGCGGGAGCGGTCATCGGAGAAAATGTCGTCATCGGCGATTCGACTGCCATCGGTGCCAATGCCGTAATCGAAAGCGGCTCCGTCATCGGCAGTAACACCCGGATCCACGCCGGAGTGATTGTCCGCCATTCGGTTAAAATCGGTGATAGAGTCATAATCCACCCCGGTGCGGTCATCGGCGCTGAAGGCTTCGGATTCGCCCCTATCGAAGGGCACTTCCAAAAAATCCCCCAGGTGGGAACGGTGATTATTGAAGACGACGCCGATATCGGAGCCAATACCTGTATCGACCGGGCTTTCCTCGGCGCCACCAGAATCGGCAAAGGGGTCAAACTGGACAACCTCATCCAAATCGCACATAATGTGGAAATCGGCGACAATACCGTTATCGCCGCCCAAACCGGCATCGCCGGCTCAACCCGCATCGGTAAAGGCGTGATGATGGGCGGACAAGTCGGTATCACCGGCCACATTGAAATAAGCGACGGCATCCAAATCGGCGCTCAATCAGGGGTCTCTAAAAATTTCCCTCCCGGAACTACAATATTCGGCTATCCAGCCCGTCCCATTATGGAGACTAAGCGCATTGAAGCCTCCCTGAAAAGGCTGCCTGAACTGTTACGACAGGTCGCTGACCTAAAAAAGTCGGTGAATGCTTTAATAAAGGACTAACCAAAGATATTTGAAATTTGCTATGAATATTTGACGCAGAGAAAACAGAGATACACAAGCCTAAAGACTAAATTAACAGGGATTAAGGGGATCAAAGGGATAAAAAATGCAATACGA
>JABMRZ010000503.1 GCA_013202315.1 Candidatus Tariuqbacter arcticus
CATGCCATTCATCTAACTTGGCACTTGTCTCTTTACACTTGATACTTAAATCATTCTGGATTATCGAATTGGCGAATGTAATATGTTGATAGCCATCGCCAGCGGAAAAGGTGGAACCGGTAAAACTACCCTCGCCGTCAATTTAGCCGTTGCCCTGAACGAAAATGGTAAACGGGTAACCTATGCCGATTGCGATGTCGAAGAGCCCAACGGCCACCTCTTCCTAAATCCGAAGGTTGACAAAACTATGCAAGTAGGTTTGCCGGTGCCGCAAGTTGATTCTGAGAAATGCGATGGATGCGGGAAATGCGGGGAAATCTGCCGCTTCAGCGCTATCGTGGTCCTCGCCGGGAAACCGCTTACTTTTACCGAATTATGCCATGGATGCGGCGGCTGCGCTTTGGTATGCGACCCGAAAGCCATCACTGAAGTTCCCCGCAATATGGGGGAAATCGAAACCGGCAATGCGGGTGAAATCAATTACATAGCCGGCCGGCTCACAATCGGCGAAGCAATGTCTGTCCCGCTAATCCGGGAAGTGAAGAATTCACTTCCATCGGCGGATTATACATTGATTGACGCTCCCCCCGGCACTTCCTGCCCGGTCATCGAAGCGGTTAAAGGCGCTGATTTCATTGTATTAATCACCGAACCGACCCCTTTCGGGCTGAACGACTTGCAGCTTGCTGTCGAAATGGTCAGGGAAATGAAGCTTCCCTTTGGGGTGGCGCTGAACCGCGCTGGAATCGGCGACGACCGGGTGAAAGAATACTGCCGCCGAGAAGATATTCAATTGCTTGCAGAAATACCCAACGACCGCCGCATTGCAGAGGCGTATTCCCGGGGCGAACTCATCATTCAAGCCCTGCCGGAATATAAAGAGCACTTCACCGATATAATCGAAGTGATTTCGGTAATAGTCGACGAGCAAAGCTCTCTACAAAAATATGATCAAGTGAATACTTTAAGGAACCCTTTATGAGATTCGCAGTCCCGATGGCTGATGGAAAACTATGCGCCCATTTCGGTCATAGTGAAAAATTCGCTCTTATCGATGTCAATACAGATACGAAAGAAATCATAACATCCGTCAGCCTCAATCCTCCTCCGCATGAACCCGGTATTCTGCCCCGCTGGCTGCAGCAAAACGGGGTGACGCATATCATCACCGGCGGTATGGGGATAAAAGCGCAAAGTTTCTTCAGGCAGCTGGGAATAGATGTGGTGGTGGGCGCACCTATAGAAGAACCTGAGTTACTGGTGAAAAAATTCATCGACGGGAATTTAGTGAAAGGCGAAAATATCTGCGATCACTAATAACTCTTTTAAAATAAAGATATTTCCCAAAGCCAGTCTACGAATATCAATGTCTCTCTTGTGAAACCAGCTTTGAACTTCTGCAGGATATTTCAGCTGAAAAAACATCCTCCTGCCCCAAGTGCGGCGATACCGCTGAAAGAGTTCTATCCGCCGGAACCGGGTTTATCCTTAAAAATCCGAGTCATCCATCTCACCATAGGAGCAGAGGAAGAGACGCAAACTGCCAGCGTATTTCCCCCTGTTGCGGCAGGGACTCCCGCTGCGATAAACCCCCCTGCGAAAATTGAAACCTTCGATGAAAGAGTTAGTGATCATCAGCGGTAAGGGCGGTACAGGCAAAACCAGCATCGCTGCTTCATTTGCCGCATTGGCTAAAAAAGCGGTCTTGGCTGATTGTGATGTCGATGCCGCCGATTTACATCTGATTTTGAAACCCCAGATAAATCACCGTCAGGATTTCTATAGTGGTTATACCGCCCGCATCATTCCTGAGAAATGCACCCAATGCGGACTGTGTGAAGAATACTGCCGTTTCGGCGCCATCATAAATTCCCCGCAATACTCCGTCGATTCGATTTCTTGCGAAGGATGCGGAGTGTGCGCTTATTTCTGTCCCGAAGATGCCATCGCGATGGAACAGCCGAAAAGAGGCGAATGGTTCATTTCCCGAACCCGCTACGGGCTTATGGTTCACGCCAGGCTGGGCGTCGCCGCTGAAAATTCCGGCAAGTTAGTTACTCTGGTGAGGATGCAGGCGAAGATGCTCGCTGAGGCTCAAACCCTCGACTATATTATCATCGATGGTTCACCCGGGGTGGGATGTCCGGTGATCTCTTCCATTACCGGCGCCGATATGGTGCTTGTGGTCACCGAGGCTACTGTTTCGGGCAGGCACGACCTTGACCGAATCGCCCGCCTGACCAGCCACTTCAAAATCCCCACTGTAATATGTGTCAACAAATGGGATATTAATCCTGAAATAACCAAGGATATCCAACAAGACGCCTCCCAAAAAGGGATAAAAGTTGTCGGAAAAATCCGCTACGATGAAGCCTTCACCAAAGCTCAAGTTATGGGCGCAACCGTTGTAGAATACACCGGCGGAGCAGTCGCTGGAGAAATTAAATCCCTGTGGAAGAATATATTATATGAACTGGGGTGATATGATTAGGCTTGTTTGTCGCTAAAGGAAGGACTCTATATATTAATGGGTGCAATTTATAGTTACACAATCATCGAATTTGATTCCGATTGTCATGCTGAACGC
>JABMRZ010000504.1 GCA_013202315.1 Candidatus Tariuqbacter arcticus
AAAAGGTAAATGTAATATTATCAATTTGCTGACCAGACTGGATAACCGACAAATTTATAGACTATCGGACGAACCGTTTTCTTCTAATCATCAAACATCACCGCCCTGACTTGAAGGAAAGCGTTTTCAGGATAGGTTCCTGCCGCCAGTTCATAATAGGTGTTCGTAGTGAAACCCAATGAATCGCCGGATATCCGATTGGAGAAATAGTCGTCATTGCTGTATATCGCATAGCCGGAAACGGCGATAGTCTCTCCGAATACGCTTTGCGTAACAGGCGGCCAGGATAAATGCAGATCCTCCCCCTGAGTTACAATCACCGGATTCTCTACCGGGAGAGGCGGATTATAGTCCATCATCCCCTGAAAAACATCGGCGGCAAGGGAATCCTGCAAAGATTCGATTACGGTGGAGGAGGGGAAATTGGTCCGCCATTCCTCAACTGTCGATTCGATAAAATCGTAATATCCATCTTCTAAAGCGCGAATATAAGTGAGAAGACCCTTCCCACGGTCATTAATGAGCTTCCAGGTGTCGATTATGTCATCTTCAGGGTCGGGCAGCGGCAGGTAAAGATAGGTGAAAAACTGGCGGGCGCGCAGGCACATTGGAGCGTCCGGGTCCCCATCGACCTCGGGCGGCACAGACAGCCCCGCCGCCCAAACCGGAATCATCGGGGTCATAGTAGGCTCGCCGCATTGAATCCACATTGTGCTGGTCAAGGGATTTTCGCCGGGCTGGACGCCTTGCACTACGAAACAGGATTGGGTAATTTCGCGATTGACGGCGCTGTGGTCGCGGACATATCCGTAGGGATATTCTCCGATGCTGCCCTGAAACGGTAAAGGATACGGGTCGACATCCTCAGTCTGCAAGTCTCTGGCGACAATGTCCAAAATGAAGTGTGCCGATATTTCACCGGACGATATCGCGCCTTCAAGCAGTTCCAGAGAGCGGTCATGCCGGAATTGCCCTATATGGGGGGTACCTCCATTATAGGCGAAATTCGCCCGCACCATAACTCCGTCGGGAGCGAGGGTGGTGTCGTTGGCGTCGAACCAGTAATTATCGTATAATGACGCTTCCAGCATACCCGCACCGCCGTATGCGTCGAATACGCCGTAAATGGAGGGGCGGGTTCTGCCTATTCGCGCGGTGGTGTCCATATATGCGAGGAAATCCTCCACCGTCTCGCAGGTCTGCAATGCGTGATGCATGATGATTCCATCATCATCCGGAACTCCACTGGAATCGGGGAAATTTAAAGCATTGGCGTTTTCAATGGAGAATCCGACTTCGTTGATCCCGCCATAGGCTTCTTCAATATTATCGGGATAGTTCACGGAGATGAAGGAATAGGGGGTCAAATCGTAATAATTAAATTCCTGATGCCAGTTGGACACATCGCGGCTTTTCCACAGGAGAGGCCTGCCGTCAGGAGCCGCCCAACCGGCTACCAGCGCAGTGGTGCATCCTTCCGGTTCGCCTGTATCGCCCGGATTAGTGGATGTGGCTATTTCAAATCCCGGAGAAATAATACAGCACAGTAAAAACACTGCGATTGAAGTTTGTCTTAACCGAATCATTTTCACGCTCTATTAGTATTGTTAAACGCATTTTCTTATCTAGCCTACTCCCTGCAGAAACGCTGAATGCAAAATAATGTCGTTACATATGAATCAATTATAATTTAATAATATATTCACAATAAATCAATAAATACTCTGTCGTTCAAATGACGAAAATATTAATGAAATCGAGCGGTTTTATTGAAAAAGTGGGCATTTGTTGGTAAATTAAAATTAGTAAGCAACTTGAAATAAATTGAATGGGTTATCATGCAAAGATTAACAGTATTCACAACTGCGGTTCTCTTTATCGCCCTCAGCGCTTTCGCCAATCCAAATTGGATATCCCCCTGGGGCGAAACGGAAGAACCGCCTTCAATCGAAATTATCGAATCGAGCCTCAGCGGGTTCACCGTTCAAATCACCATCCACGGCTTCTATTCGGAAGAGGTGGAAAATCAGTATGGCGAATTCCAGCGCATCAGGCTGGCTGAACCGGTTGAACCGACCACCATGGATATCGGCTACCCGGAATTACCGGTCATCGCCCGGCTGATAGAAATACCATCCACAGCTTCGGCGGATGTATCGGTTCTGGAAGGCGATTTCGTAGAAATTGAAGGGTTCCGGCTTATGCCTTTCCAGACGCCCACCACCGATTCAAATGATCCCCTGCCCTTCGATTACAATCCCGCCGCCTACCAATCAAGCGCATTATATCCGGCTGAAACGGCAGCGTTGGATGACCCCGGCGTATGGCGGCATCTGAAAGTCGCATCGTTGAAGGCTCGTCCGATGCAGTATATCCCCGCGGAAAATAAACTTCGCGTATACCGCAGTTTGACGGTTAAAGTAGATTTCAACCTCGGCGCGGAAACACCCTTCCCGGTTCCGGCGGGCGCGATAACCCCGATATTCGACCGGATGTATCGGGAGATGGTTCTGAACTATGACCCCGCCGCCCATTTCATCCCCCAAACGGACGATGTGGTGGGAATCAAATATCTGGTCATCGCAGAAGATTCAAATGCGGTGGCCGCAATCCAGCCGTTGGTGGAACTGCGCCACGCCCAAGGCTTGCGCACCGAAGTCCGCCTCCCTGAAATAGGCTTTTCTACCCCGGGGGATTTCAAAGCGTACATCGCTCAGCTCTATCTATCCGACGGCTTGGAATATGTGTTGATGGTGGGGGACCCTTATCTTGGTGCAGGGATTCCCCCGGTGCCAATGTATTATTGGGATTATAATCCCAGCAACAGCGTCTACAGCGATAGTTGGTACACCTGCGTCGTTCCCGGCGGAGACTACGACCATTATCCCGAACTCGCCATCGGGCGATTCGCCTGCCAATATAATTATGAGCTCATTAGTCAAATTGATAAGACAATGGACTATCTGCTGGAATATGACGCCGGCGATGATTGGTTCGAACGCTCGCTGCTGGTGGCGCACCAGGAAGAATACCCCCTGAAATATACCCAGTGCAAAGAGGAAATCCGGCTGTTCAACTACAATCAGCAAGTCCCGGTCTTCACAACAATCTACGGCGGCGCAGGAGGAAACAATACTAATATCGTCAATTATGTGAATTCCACTTCCTGCGGTCTTTTCAATTACCGAGGGCACGGCACGGAAACTACCTGGCCCGTATGGGGGAGCGGATCGTTCACCAGCTACAACATCAATCAGATGAATAATCAGGATCGTCTTTTTATATTATTCGATGTATGCTGTTCCAACAATGATATAGTGAACTATGGCGGGAATTGCCTGGTGGAATCATTTATGAAGGCGGATTATGCCGCGGTCGCTGTTCACGGCGCGCTTGAACCTTCATACACCGACCCCAATCACACAATGGATAAACGATTTTACCGGGCAATTTATGATGAAGGGGTAACTAATATCGGATACGCCTCCAACACCGCTCATATAGCGGTGATGAATTCATTCGGAAGCTATGGGCAGGACAACTTCCGAATGTATTTATGGCAGGGCGATCCGGCAATCGACATCTGGACGCATATCCCCCAGACTATAGAAGTTACCGCCCCGGAACGAGTTACCCTGGGTGATATCGCCGTTGAGATTACCGTTCAAATTACAGGAACGCCGTTAGCGGGAGCTATGGTATGTTTGCAGAATGAGGAAGTATATTCGATTGCTTACAGCAATTCGCTGGGGATAGCGAATATCGAATTCTCCCTGCCGATTCAGCAGCCGGGTGAAATCGAACTCACCGTCTCCGGGCATAATTTAGCCTTCTACCAGGAAACCATCCCGGTCGGCGGCGGTCAGGGGGACTTGCAGGGGTATGTCTTGAGTAATCAGACTTCCGATTCGCTGGCGGGAGCGATAGTCTACATCCCCTATCTGGAACTGGAAAGCGTCACCGATTCGACCGGGTTTTACCTTTTCAGCGGAATACCCGCCCTGACATACGAAGTAACCGCCGAATATGGAGATTATCTTCCCTTGACGGTTGAAAATGTAGTAGTGGACAGCGGGGAAGTGATCGAGCTCGATTTCCCCCTGCTGCACAGCGAATGCAACCCGGATATCGTCGAAATCAACGCCGCAGTCAATCCGGGCGAAACTCTGGAAGTGCCCTTCAATGTGATTAATGATGGCGATGGGGCATTGGATTATACGGTTGAAATCACCGGAGAGATGGCGGGCGCCAATCTTTACCAGCGCTTCTATTTCAACGCCAGCTCCGCAGCGGGCGATGATGATATTTACGGCGTAGTTTTCGACGGCGAAAATTTCTGGGCGACCGGCGCCGGCGATATTGATAACAATTGGCTGCACAAATTCGATATTGAAGGTAATTTCATCGAGTCCATCCCTCAGCCCCAAAGCGTCACCGAACACGGTTTCTACGACATCTGCTGGAACGGGCAGTATTATTACAGCTCGGAATCGAGCGATATTATATGCTTCGACTCGGAGGGGAATTATATCTCCAGCATCCCCACTACTTTGGAAATAGTCAAGGCGATAGCCTTCAATCCCGAAAGCGAGCGCTTCTTCATCGGCGCCGGCGCCAGCGACATCCGGGAAATCGATTCCCTGGGTAATGTGGTCAATACCTACAATCATGAACTCAACATAACCGGCTTGTGTTGGCGGGGGAACGACCCGGACGATATACCCCTCTACATCTTTTCCAGCGAGCCTCAGCCGACCATATCCCGCCTGGATCCGGTCAGCCGGGAAGTTGAAACGGTGGGCAGCATTTTCGGGATGCCGGATGAAATGTGCGGCGGATGCTGGATAAGCGAAGAGGTCGAACCGCTGTATGCCCTCTTCCTGGGGGTGATTCAAGGTTCATTCGGAGATAAAGTCAAAGGGTGGCAGTTGGCGCGGTTGTTCAATTATATCAGCATAATCCCGGATAGCGGGGGGACGATTGAGCCCGGCGCAAGCCTGCCCTTCACCGTTACTTTCGATGCGGCTGAACTGGAAGAGGACGAATATGACGCCATTATCGCTTTCACTCACAACGGCTTCGGCGGACTGACGGAAATCCCCATCCTTTTAACGGTGAGTTCTTCTGGGAAAGTTGACGATTTAACCCAATTCGCCCTTCCGCAGGAATTCAAACTGCGCCAGAACCATCCCAATCCGTTCAACAGTGAAACGGTGTTGGAATTCGAGGTTCCACTGAAAAGCGAAGTGCGATTCGCAGTCTATGACATTCTGGGCAGGCTGGTAATTGAAAATTCAATGGGGATGGTGGAGCCCGGGGTTCACCGGTATTGGTTCGATGGGAGTGCGCTGGCTTCAGGTATATACTTCTGCCGGATGGAAGCTGGGGATTTCCGAACAACGGTGAAAATGCTGCTGTTGAAATGAGAAATATTTATAGCGATTTGAAAAATTCCTGTCCTATGTTGTCATTCCCGCGAAAGCGGGAATCCATTGCGTCATTGCGAGGAGCAAATCGACGAAGCAATCTATATAAAACCACCGCGATCCTCCCCAGCGTCCCGGCCTTTGCCGTATGAGTATGCACGATATCCGGCCTTTCCCTG
>JABMRZ010000505.1 GCA_013202315.1 Candidatus Tariuqbacter arcticus
CAATACAACATGTTACAAAATCTTGTTTCTCGTGTGTCAGCGATATATTGAACTAAATCAACAGAATCATTAATCACTAAAATGAATATAATTCTAAAAACCTGCCTCAAGAAAAATATCCTGCAAAGGATAAAAAAAAGGCCGCCGAATGAACCAGTATACTCCCCCGCATCAAGCATTCGATTCTTTTCCACTATCACCCGTATAATTAAATCCGGAAAGTTGTAAATAATGCCATCTTACAGACAGAAATCTATCGGTATTTGCATCGGTGCGGCAACAGTATCCTTTGTAACTGCCGCTAATAACGGTGAATCTATTGAACTACTGTCAATTAAAACTGTAACTTATAAGGGAAATCCACGAGAAATAATTGAAAAATACCTGGGGAAATTAGACCTGGGAGAATTCTCGGTTATCGCTACTGGAAGGAAATATAAACAATTGCTGAACACCGCCTCAGTTTCTGAACCGGAAGCTGTTCAGGAATCTTTAAAATATCTTGGACTGAATGGAAAATATGGAGCGGTCGCCAGTCTGGGTAGTGAAAATTTCATAGTCTACTGCCTTAATGAGCAGGGAGATATCACTCACGCGCTGACCGGTAACAAATGTGCCGCTGGAACCGGTGAGTTCTTCCTTCAACAAATCGGAAGAATGGGGCTTGCAGTAAAGGAAGCGCTCGAATTGGCGGGCGATAGCAAACCCCATTTAGTTTCAGGGCGGTGCAGCGTTTTCTGTAAAAGCGACTGCACACATGCCCTGAATAAAGGGATTCCCATCGGTGATGTTGTAACCGGCTTGTGCAAAATGGTAGCGGATAAAATTGTCGAATTGCTGGCAAAACAAAATTCCGAAAAAATTGTTATCATCGGCGGTGTTTCAAAAAACTATCGGGTTATCGAATTCCTGAAGGAAAAATATCCTGAAATCCACATTCCCATTGAAGCATTTTGTTTCGAAGCGCTTGGAGCAGCGCTAATAGGATTGAAGTCCAACAGCAAATTACATTCCCAAAATATCTTTAAAAAGAAATCGCTCAGTTTTTCCTTCATGGAACCGCTAAAAGGTGAAACCGATAGAGTTAAGTTTGAATCGATGACCAAAGATTATGCGCGAGCGGGCGACACCTGCATATTAGGGTTGGATGTCGGGTCTACCACTACAAAGGCGGTAATCATACGCGCAGATGACGATGCGCTGCTTGCATCAGTCTACTTGCGAACTAACGGCAGCCCGATTAAGGCTTCTATCAATTGTTACAAGGAATTGCGAAAGCAGATTACGATTCCCATAAATATCATCGGACTGGGAACAACCGGTTCCGGCAGGCATATCGCCGGACTACATGCTCTCACAGAAGGTATTATCAACGAAATTATCGCTCATGCTAAAGCTGCGGCTTTTTTCAATTCAGAGGTTGATACAATATTTGAGATTGGCGGGCAGGATGCAAAATATACCTACCTTACCAACGGCTGCGCCAGCGATTACGCTATGAATGAAGCCTGTTCGGCAGGAACAGGTTCCTTCCTTGAAGAAGCTGCGCGGGAATCGCTGGGCATCGACTATCGAGATATAAGTTCAATTGCGCTGAAGGCTGCGCATCCGCCGAATTTCAACGACCAGTGCGCCGCTTTCATTTCAAGCGATATTAAAAACGCCATTCATGAGGGAATTTCTAAAACCGATATTGTAGGCGGGCTGGTATATTCAGTCTGTATGAACTATATCAACCGGGTTAAAGGCAACCGGCCGGTAGGCAGTGTCGTCTTCATGCAGGGAGGTGTGTGTTATAACCGGGCAGTGCCGATTGCAATGTCTAAAATCATCGAAAAAAAGATTATCGTGCCCCCGGAACCGGGATTAGTAGGCGCATTCGGGGTAGCGCTGGAAGTAAAAAAACGGATAGAACTTGGATTGATGCGGACTGATAAATTCGATCTCGACAGCTTGATAGAAAGAAAATTTCAACATAAGAAAGATTTCACCTGCCCAGGTGGAAGAGAAAAGTGCGATCTGAAATGTAAAATCACTATCTTTGAAGTCGAAGAGAAAAAGTATCCTTTCGGCGGGGCTTGCAATAAATACTATAATCAGCGCTTTAAGTTGAAAACCGACCCAATCAAGTTAGACTATGTGAAGAAAAGACAGGAACTGGTCTACAATATTCCTTATCGCAAAGTCGAAAATCCTCAAGCGAAAACCGTCGGCATTTCCAAAAGCTTTCATACAAATACCTATTTTCCTCTTTACGCTAATTTCTTCTCACAACTTGGCTTCAGGATTCTGCTTTCTGACAAGATACTGAAAGATGGAATAAATAAAATTAGGTCCTCGTTCTGTTATCCGGTTGAAATTTCCCATTGCCTCTTTCAGAATCTGCTTGTTAATAAGCCCGATTATATTTTCCTCCCGCATATCGTTCAAATGAATGATAATTTTGAAGCGGGCTACAAAAGACCGTGCGTATTTGTGCAGGGTGAACCATATTACCTCAAATCCGCCTTCGGCGATAACGAAATGCCAACCATTCTATCGCCCGTTATCAACTTCGATGAGCCTAATGCAAAGGTCAGGAAAACCTTCATAAAAATGGCGCGGCAGCTTGGAAAGAGTATACCCGATGCAATCAAAGCTTTCGACTACGCAATGGAACAACAGAATAGAGTATTTATGCGAATGAAAGAACTGGGAAAGCAGGCAATGCGCGAACTTGAAACCACCGGCAGCAGATTTGGAATGGTGCTTTTCGGACGGTCATATAATGCATTCGCCGGCGAGGCCAATCTTGGCATTCCGCACAAATTCTCTTCAAAAGGATTAATGATAATCCCGCATGACATTTTGCCAAGTGATAACCTTCCTGTTCAAAAAGATATGTACTGGCATGCAGGAAGGCAAATACTTCGAGGTGCAAGATTCGTTAAAGATCATCCTAAGCTGTACGGTGTGTTCATTACAAATTTTTCCTGCGGCCCCGATTCATTCATCCTTTCTTACTTTCGCCGCATTATGGCTGTTAAACCATCATTGGTCCTGGAATTGGATAGCCATTCTGCCGATGTAGGAATCGACACCAGGATAGACGCGGCAATAGACATCATCAATAACCATATCGAACTCGAAGGAAGATTCGAGTCAGAATCAGCAAGTACTACTTTCATTCCCTTAAATTCAACCGATACCGAAGATGGATTCATCATCATCGATTCTAAACAGCAGAAATATAAACTTACTTCGCCTGAAGTGGAACTGCTCATCCCTTCAATGGGACGGTTCGGCGCTGAAGCTTTCGCAGCTGCACTTCGTAATCAGGGAATTAACGCTAAACACTTACCGACACCTTCAGAGAAAACATTGAAATACGGCCGCAGTTACACATCTTGCAAAGAATGCCTGCCGTTCATATTGACTGCCGGCCAAATGATAGAATATATGAAAGAAAACAAATCGAACGGTAAGAAGAAATTGTTTTTTATGACGACCGGCAGCGGACCGTGCCGCCAAGGACAATATGCAACAGAACTTAAGAACCTAATCAAAGAACTTTGTTTAGAAGATATTGATATTTTCACGCTGACCGATGAAAATTCCTATAGCGGGCTGGGAAATACTTTTTTCTTCCGCGCCTGGATATCCACTATGATTGCAGATCAAATGCACGATATGGTGAATAGCGCTGCGGCTCTCGCTGTCGATTCTCAAAAGGGTCTTGAAATTCTAAATGAGGAATGGGAAAAAGTAATCAATAAAATTGAATGCGGTGTTATTGATGAAATATATGAACAATTGGAACGGATGACGCAAAAACTTGCGCAAATAGAATTGCAACAACCCCTTGAAAACGCGAAAGTTATTTCACTAATCGGAGAAATTTATGTGCGCCATGAAGAATTTTCCCGGATGAATTTGATCGATATCCTTGCTAAAAACGGCTTTGTAGTTAAAACCGCTCCCGTAGGTGAATACATTTACTACTGCAACTACCTGGCAAAACACAAAGGATTGGGTAGAAATCTCGATTTCAAAGACAGGCTGCGCATCCGCATTAAAGATTACTACCAGAAAAAGTATGAGAAAAAAATCAATAATATTCTGCTGAAATCAAAGCTTGTGCGTCCAACTATGATTGACATAGATAAAACAATAGGTTATGCTCGTCATCTTATTTCGGAAAATCTGCTCGGAGAAGGAATTCTAACCACCGGATTGGCTTTGAGAGAGATTATGGACGAAGTGTGCGGTGTGATTTCTATCGGACCGTTTGCCTGTATGCCCAGTCGGCTGGCGGAAGCGATACTAAATCGGGAAATGACAATCGAGGAGAAAATACGGGGGTCAAAAAAAGACTTGAAAAAGTTTCCCAATGAGGTGACTGTCTTACCTTATCTGCATTTCGAAACGGACGGTAACCAGTTCCCACAGATAATCCAATCGAGAATCGAAATTTTCATGCTCCAGGCGGAAAAATTACATAAGGCGATGCAAGGTTAATGTTTGCTGAATGTATCTGCCCGTCTTTAAAATTAAATACACCACAAAAAAATTATGGTAACTATTAAGTTCTATGATACATTTGAATAAATAGATGTTGATTCACAAAGAATTAAACGAATTATTTATAATTAAATGGTTATTTACTCTAATCATAAG
>JABMRZ010000506.1 GCA_013202315.1 Candidatus Tariuqbacter arcticus
CTCACCATTCAACATTCAACATTCAACACTCAACATTCCACACTCAACACTCAACATTCAACCCTCACCATTCCACATTTTTAACTCTAATAACTCTCATCATCACCCGCTTCCAAAACTCCCGCAAATCATCGAAAAACGAATAACACAGCGGCACCATCACCAAAGTGAAAATGGTCGAAGTGGCGATACCACCGATGATAACCCGCCCCAAAGGAGCATAAGGAATACCAATTAAACTGGAATTGCCCGCCGCCATCGGCAAAAGCCCGAACATTGTAGTCATAGCGGTCATACATATAGGACGGAAACGACGCTTGGAAGCGGTCAACAGCGCTTCAGTGCGTTCCATACCCTGCGCCCGCAAACGGTTCACCAAATCCACCAGCACGATACCGTTGTTCACCACCACCCCGATGAGGATTATCAATCCGATCCCCGCCATAAAATCGAACGGCGTGCCAGTGATAAACAATAGCCAATACGCCCCAAAAAATGAGAAAGGTATACACACAATTACCGACAGCGGTAAAATGAACGATTCAAACAACACTCCCATCAACAAAAAGACGAAAGTTATCGCCAATATAATCGCAAACTGCTGAGCTTCGTTGGATTCCTGCATCCGCATGAAGCGGCTCCCCTTCGACCAGCCGTACCCGCGCGGCAAATTGATATTAGCCATCGCCCGGTCGATATCCTTTGACAGCGCCTCCAGATTATCCTTGGTGGTGGTCGCTTTAATCGTCAAAGAAGTCTTACCGTTAGTCCGCCGTATTTCACCCAAACCCTTCACCGTCTTGAAATCCGCCAACGCGCCCAATGATATTTCCCCCCCGTCCGGGGTGTCGAAACGGATGTTCTTCAACTGTTCCAAAGTCTCCCGGTCTTCCTTCATAAATTGAGTCCTGACCGTGATTTCTTTATCTTCCGTCCGCAAATCCGGCAATTCGTACCCCCGCAAAGCGTATGAAACGGTATATCCCACCTGCCGGGGAGTCAAACCCGCCCGCCGAACTAATTTCCTGTCCAGACTAATCCGAATTTCATCCTTGCCCGATTCCAAATCGACATCCACGCTGATTATCGACGGAATCCGCTTCAGCACCCGCCTCACATCCTCCGCTAATTCTAAAAGCGTCTGCGTATCATCACCGGTGAGGTTGACTTCCACCGCATTATCGGAACTGGTGTCACGCCGCCAGGAAGTGAACATCTTAACCCCGGGAATTTCCGGCATCCGCTCCTTCACATCTTCGATTACCTCTTCCCGCGTCAACACCGTCTTTTGCTTCAGCCCCAATCCGTAGCCGATTTTATCCGCCACATCCTGCCACCAAATCTGTTCATGTTTGTTTAGCAATACTCGAATTCTTCCCCAGTTTGCGCTGTATCTGGTGGAAACTGTATTGATGTCGTACTCTTCCTTCTTGGAAAAAAGCAGCTCTTCGACCATCACGAAAAGCTTTTCAGACTTCTCTAAGGTATAGGAAGAAGGAAGGTCGAAGATTAATCTGAAATCCTTGATGTTCCCTTCGGCTTCATCGGTCTTGGGGATTTTATTCATCGGAATGGATACGCTGAACATTAACAGCAGTGCGATAATAGTGGCGTCCAGCCTCCGCCGCAGCGTCCACCGTAAAATCCTCTGCACTAAATTCCCTCCCCACTCAATCATCCGCGGCTCGGCGATTGATTTCCGCGAAATGGAATGCTTCGCCACCAGCGGAATGAATAACAGCGACACCAACAGCGATGCCAACAGCGCCAATATCACCGGCAGCCCTATACGAAGCATATAGAAGCTGAAACCAATGTCATCATTTATCAATATTAAAGGCAGAAACACCACCACCGTGGTCATAGTCGCCAATGTTACCGCCAAAGAGACTTCCGAAGCCCCCCCTATCGCCGCCCGCACCGGCTCCTCCCCCGAAAGTTTGCGCACATGAATATTCTCCACCACCACGATGGAATTGTCTATCACCAGCCCCACGCATATCATCAATCCCATCATTATCATTATGTTCAGCGACCAGCCGATGAAATATATTGCGGTCAGCGAAATCATAATCGACATCGGAATCGCCAAAGTGATGATGGCGGTCATCCAAATCCGCCGCAGGAAAAACAGCAGCACCCCGAAAGCGAACAATCCACCCCATAATCCGGTAACCTTCAAATCCTTGACCGTCCCCAGTATAAAATCCGCCTGATTGAAAATCACCCGGGTTTCCAGCCCTTTGAACATATCCTCCGCTTGCATTTCTTCGACAACCTTGCCCACCGCAGCCGCCACTTCAACCGTATTGGCGCTCGATTCCTTATAAACCCCAATCATCGCCGAAGGCATCCTATCGATACGCTGATAAGAACGCCGTTCAGGAACATCGTAAGTCACCCTCGCCACATCGCACAAACGCAGGTTATCCCCATTAATCGGAAGGTTCCTGATTTCCTCCACGCTCTTGAACTGCCCCAAAGACCGAAGGTAATACTTATGCCCCCCTTCCATCACATAGCCGGAAGACATAGTGAAATTGTCCCGCATCAAATCGTTGATTAGCTGGTAGGTGTTGATATGGTAGGCTTTCGCCCGGTCGGCGTCCACTTCGATCTGGATTATCTTCTCATAAGTCCCCCAGGTTTCAACCTTTGCCACCCCGGTTATCCTTTCCAGCCGCCGCTTCATCTTATATTCGACTAAATAATGAGGGTCATCCACCGCCTCGCTGAATCTGACCCCGAAGTAAAATACCGGCTCATCTTCATCGGAAAACCGGTTTATCCACAAATATCGCTGGTCATCGGGCCATTCCAACCGCGCCCGTTCCAGCCTGTCAGAAACCTCCGAATACGCCAAATCCATATCGGTATCCTGGTCGAATTCCAGCCAGAACCATACCCCGTTCGCTGATGACCGGGAAGTTATTTCCTTGATCCCCCTCACCGTGCGCAGATATTCTTCCGCCGGGCGGGCGATTTGATCCTCGTTCTCCTGTGGATTTGCCCTGGAATATCTGACCCAGATTCCTAAAAATGGCGGTGTGAACCCTTCCGGAAAAAGTTCCACCGGTATCATCATGTAGCTTATCCCGCCGGTAACCAAAAGCGCCAAAAACAGCATCAACACCGTCACCGGACGCTTAACCGACAAACTCGGCAGAAATGAATCGGAATTTCTCATACTTATATAGCACTACTTTGTTAAGTCCATATTGTCATCCTGAACGAAGTGAAGAATCTCCTGTTTATTACACACTTAACAAACAGAAAGACCCTTTACTGCGTTCAGGGTGACATTCATTTAGGCGCTTATTTCGCTGA
>JABMRZ010000507.1 GCA_013202315.1 Candidatus Tariuqbacter arcticus
ATTCGTAATACCTGAATTATTAATAAAAAATGTAGGTCGGCTTATTATAAGCCGACAAATTACTAAAACGGTATTAATCACAATCTTTTCATCATGCGAACCATTGAAAACATTCTCATCCTAATACTAATTCTTCATATAGGTCTATTTTCATCGACTTACGCCCAGCAGAAAGCTGAAGTCTACGGCAGAGTCTACGATGTTAAAACCGGCGAAGGATTGGCGGGCGCTAATATCGTTATCAAGGGGACTTATAAAGGAGCGGCGGCGGATCTGGAGGGCAGCTATTCAATCACAGGTGTGTCATCCGGATATTACGATGTGGAATGTTCGATGATAGGGTATACAGTTCAGGTGGCGGCGGGGATTGTGGTGGTTCCGGGTGAAAGATTGAAGCTTAATTTTGAAATGGAAGCCACCGTTCTGGCGCTGGGGGAAGAGGTCATCATCATCGGGGAAGCGCCCCTTCTGGATGTGGATAATACTTCATCTTCGAGGTTGATAGATGCGGAGGAGATCGAACATACAATCGTGGAAGATATAAACGAACTGGTAGCTCAGCAAGCCGGCGTGGTAATGGTGGACAATGAAATCCACATCCGCGGAGGGCGCGCCGATGAGAACCTGTATATCATCGACGGGGCGCGGGTCAAAGACCCGATAAGCGGGCAGAGCTACGGCTCCTATATTTCCGCCGATGCGATTGAAACATTGGAAGTCATCACCGGCGGATTCAACGCCGAATACGGCGAAGCGATGTCCGGGGTGGTCGATGTTAAAATCAAAGAGGGCGGGGATGATTATTCAGGCTCTTTAACTATCAAAACCGACAGCCCGGGATTCGATTTGCCCCAGAATCAAAATACACATAACGCAGAATTCAGTATAGGAGGTCCGGAACCGATAACTAATCAATTGAAAGACAATTTGGGAATGAGGATTCCCGGCGATGTATATTTTTTCCTCAATGGATATATGTATATCACGGATACCCACCTGCCATGTGCGGATGAACTGTATCCGAGTAACTCCGATTGGGATATATTCGCACCGCGGGAAGAAAATAACTGGTCACTTTTGGGCAAGCTGATTTGGAGACCGAGCCCCACAATGAAGTTGTCGTACACCTTCAACCGTTCGATTCAGATAAATCAAGGCTATTTTCAATCGGTACTGGATAAAAATGTGTTCTATCCATATTCATTTCAGAATAATTTGGATAATTACAACACCATCACCAGGGCGAGCTTCCAGCACACCATAAATTGGAAACACACTCTGTCCAGCCGGACTTACTATGAATTGATGCTGGCGTATCTGACCATAGGGGTGCACAGCGCAGTGCAGAACAAGAATTGGACTGAATACCAGGAGAAGCAGGACATTTACCCCATCACCTTCTTTCCGCCTAATCAAAATGGGGAAGTCGAAGTCAGATTCGGCGATGGGTTCTACGAAACGGGGGATTATAGCAATTATCACCACCATTTCAGCGAAAGCCTGCTGATGGATGGGAAAATCACTTCCCAGGTGAACGACAGGCATCAGATAAAAGCTGGGTTTGAAGCGAGTTATTCCCAATTGCAGTTACTGGACATCAACGACCCCTGGATGAACGATGTGAGTTCGCTGGGGCGGAATTACGATATGTATACTGTCTATCCCTCTGCGGGGGCGTTTTTCATCCAGGATAAGATAGAATACAAGGGAATGATTGCCAATGTGGGGCTGAGGCTCGATTATTGGTTCCCAGGCGAATATGTTACTAATGCGCTGGATAATCCTTCGCCGGGGATTATAAACGATCCGGGGTTGTATGAACTGCATCAGGCGACGCGGGAGCTGTATTACAATGAAACATTCGACTTCTTCGGCTGCCGGGGAAAGGGGCATTTATCGCCGAGGCTGGGTATTTCACATCCGGTCACCGATAAGGATGTACTGTTCTTTTCATATGGGCATTTTTCGCAGAGACCGCAGAAGTCGAATTATGTCTACGCTCATTTGAAGTCGCAGTCTCAGGCGACCTACCAGCTTTTCGGGAATCCGAATTTGAATCCGTCGGTGACCGTGGCTTATGAATTGGGGTTGAAGCATAAGTTCACCAGCGATTTAGTGCTGGAAGCGACAGCGTTTTACAAGGATTTATTCGACTACATTACCTCGGAAAATGTAACTGAACAAAATCCCCGCTACGGCAGTCATATTATGTATTTCAACCGGGACCATTCCCGTTCGCGGGGGATTGAATTTAAACTGAAGCAGCGTTATTCGCGCTATTTTTCCGGCAGGGCGGATTTCACTTATATGATTGTAACCGGGAAATCGTCTTCTCCCAATACCCAGCTTTATATCGAAGCGGGGTTGATAGATGAAAAGACTTTAGGGGAAGAATATATGAAATGGGATAAGCCGGTGGTGTTCTCCGCCGATTTGAATATCCGGGTTCCCAAGGGGATGGAGCCAAGGATATGGGGCTGGAAGATTCCCGGCGATTGGGGGGGTAAGATTAGATTCGAATACCAGTCGGGCAAGCGGTATACCCCGATTATATTCCACGAGGAAGGAGTTGAGTATTACGATGACGACCAATATAGTGAAGTATCCAAGCCGGTTCATACCATCGATTTGAAGCTGTATAAAAATTTCCGGACGATGGGAATCAGGACGCAGTTTTTCGTCGAGATAGAGAACATTTTCAATTACAAAGTCCCGCAGATAATCAATCCATTGACCGGGGAGTCGTATGAGCCGGGCGACCCGATTCCCTATTCCTGGTATGACGACCCTTACGATTTGCCGCCTGATAATCCGGCGCGGTACCGCAGGCCGAGGAATATTATGGTGGGGGTAGGGTGGAAGTTTTGATATAAGATATAAGATATAAGAGATAAGAGATATGAGATATGATATAAAAGATAATTGTATTGACATTAAAGGTTATATTACATAGAAAACATTGAAACGAGTGCTGTCGACTCTCCGCAGTCGACAGTCCGCCAGCCGGCGGAAAGCGCGTCAGCAATCGATTCCGGACAAGCCGGAATGACATCACTATGGGGAGTTTTCGGTCAATCTGTCTGTGGTGAACTATCATCCGCAGACCCGGTTTCTGCCGGTCTGTTTGGCTCTGTAAAGGGCTTGGTCGGCTTTTTTAACCAGTGCGGTGCCAAGTTCATCATGCTTTTTACCGGTGGCGATCCCGAAGCTGGTAGTAATTTTGAGGGTAATCCCTTCATAGATGAGTTCAGCCGATTCGATGGCTTTGCGCAGTTTTTCAGCGAGTTTCAAGCAAGCGCGAGGGGAAGTGTCGGGGAGGAGTATGACGAACTCTTCACCCCCGTAACGGGCGCAGATATCGGTGCCTCTAGTGCCGTTATCGAGGATTTGAGCGATACTGTAAAGGACATAATCACCGGCTTGGTGGCCGTAAATATCGTTGAAATTCTTAAAGTGGTCGATGTCTGCCATTATGCAGCTGAAGGTGTGGCCGAATCTTTCCGCGAGGGCGGAATATTCTTTCAGCTTCTGAGCGAAGAAACGGCGGTTGTATACTTTTGTTAAAGCATCGTGTGTGGCGAGTATTTCGAGGTTTCGGTTTTTTTCCATTAATTCTTTAGTTCTATCATAGATTAATTGTTCAAGGGAGTCGACCATAGTCTTCAATTCCTGTTCTTTGCTTTCGACCCTTAGCAGTAAAAGCGACATAATTTCTTCCAATTCTCTATGTGAGAATCTTTTCAATTCTTTGGGGTCATATGTATAATGGCTTTTGATGGCTGAATCGACAAAGTCCAATATTTTTGTCATATCCATCGAATTCATATGCCGACCGCCTTTACTATTGATTGTAAATAAAATCAGTTTATTTATGGAATATACTATGCCGGTTATGCACTACGTTCAGCTTCCCTAAAAAATGTCTTTCCGGCTTGTCCGGAATCGCTCTCTATTTCGTTTTTAACGAGCCGATTCCCGACGCGTTTCGCTTGCGGGAATGACGACTTTGAATGGGATGTTGAGTAAAGCTGACTTGAATGTATAGCCGATATACTATATTCAAGTTTGAGGAGAAATTCAACTTTAGCAGTGATAAAAATAGAGTTTTTTTACCGGTAATACCACTCAACCGAAATTAGACCTATAAATCGAAGATGAAAGCGATATATCTCGATTACAACGCCACTACCCCCATCGCGGATGAAGCCGCTGAAGCGATGCTCCCGTTTTTAAAAGAGCATTTCGGCAACCCTTCAAGTGCGCATTGGTATGGTATTGAAGCCAAGAAGGGGGTGGATAATGCTCGCCGGCAAATTGCGGGATTCCTCGGCTGCGGCGCCAATGAAATAATTTTCACCAGCGGGGGAACGGAATCCAACAACTACGCTATTAAGGGAACCGCATTCGCACTCAAAGATAAGGGTCGGCATATCATCACCAGCGCAATAGAACACCCGGCGGTATTGGAAGTGTGCCGGTTTTTAGAAAGCGAAGAATTTGAAGTGACTTATTTGCCGGTGGATGAATATGGGATGGTTAATCTAAATGATGTTCTAACCGCTGTGCGGCCAAGCACCATTCTGATTACCATAATGCACGCCAATAACGAAGTGGGGACCATTCAGCCGATCAAGGCAATTTCCCGTTTGGCGAAAGCGCGGGGCATCGTTTTTCATACGGATGCGGCTCAATCTGCGGGGAAAATTCCAGTGAAGGTGGATGAATTGGGGGTGGATTTGCTCTCGCTGGCGGGGCATAAACTGTATGCGCCCAAGGGTATCGGAGCCCTATATATTCGGAGGGGGACGAAGCTGACAAAACAGATTCACGGCGCTAATCACGAATTCAATCTAAGGGCGGGGACTGAAAATGTGCTGGAAATCGTCGGTTTAGGGGCGGCTTGCAGTATCGCAGAGCGAGACTTAAATCGTATAATGGATAGTATGAAGCGGATGCGGGACCTGTTGTATCAGGGTTTGATTGAAAGGCTGCCCAATCTGCGTTTGAACGGTCATCCGCAGAAACGGCTGCCGAACACTTTATGTATCAGTTTCCCCAATATCGAAGCCAACACGCTGTTATCGGAATTGACCGAAGTGGCGGCTTCGGCGGGAGCGGCGTGCCATTCGGACGTAATCGAGGTCTCGCATGTATTGGAAGCGATGAATGTCCCTTTGGAATATGCGATGGGAACTATCCGGCTTTCCACCGGTAGGCACACTACTATAGAGGAAATTGATGCAGCGGTGCAGAAGATAACTGAAGCGGTGGGTAGGTTGACGGGGGAAGATGTGAGTTCTTATATCCCGCAAGCTGGTGAAGAGATTAAACTCACCCGTTTCACCCACGGTTTGGGCTGCGCCTGCAAGCTTAGACCGCAGGTTTTGGAACGAGTTTTAAGGAAACTGCCGGTTATTTCGGACGAAAATGTGCTGGTGGGGATTGAAACGGCGGATGACGCTGGGGTTTATAAAATCGATGATGAACGGGCTCTGGTGCAGACGGTGGATTTCTTCACTCCGATTGTGGATAATCCGTATCAGTTCGGCGCAATAGCGGCGGCTAATTCGCTGAGTGATATCTATGCGATGGGGGCGAAGCCCCTGTTTGCATTGAATATAGTTGGGTTTCCCAGCAACCGGCTGCCGGTCTCTGTATTAGAGGCGATTATGGCTGGAGCGCAGGAAAAGGCTGAGGAGGCGGGTATATTCATCATCGGCGGGCATACGGTCGATGATACCGAGCCAAAGTTCGGGCTGGCGGTCACGGGGATTGTCTCAATAGACGGTATCTGGAAGAATAAGGGGATGCGTCCGGGAGACGCTTTAGTGTTGACCAAGCCGTTGGGGACGGGTATTTTATCAACCGCTATGAAGAGGGGGTTGGCTGATGATAACACAATAAGAAAGGTGACTGAGGTGATGGCGGAATTGAATAAGGAGGCGGCTGATGCGGCGAGGAATTATCGAGTTCACGCCTGCACCGATGTCACCGGTTTCGGTCTGATGGGGCATTTACGGGAGATGGTGATAGCCAGCGGAATCTCGGTTGAAGTTTATTCGGATAGCGTTCCTTTCATCGATGGGGCGGAAGATTTTGCCATCGCAGGGGTGATACCTGGAGGTACGCTCGACAATTTTAAATATGTGGAAGATGAAGTGAAATGGGATGAACGCATCCCGGAGCATATCAGATATTTATTGTGCGATGCGCAGACATCGGGAGGGTTATTGATTGCAGTGCCGAATGATGATGCTGGTAAGCTGGTGGATGATTTGCGGGGGCGGGGTATCTCAAGAGCGTCGATTATCGGCGAAGTTCTGCCTTTGGGTGATAAGATGATCGTAGTTAGGTGATATTATGGAGGAATTCAGTTAGAATATTGACTTTACGGAATAAATTGCATAAATTTATACCAAATTTGGCGCCATCGTCTAGGGGTTAGGACGCCGGCCTCTCACGCCGGTAGCGGGGGTTCGATTCCCCCTGGCGCTACTATAAGTAAAACAAAGGCTTGCGAAGCGTTTTTTAATGCTTTTTCGCAAGCCTTTTTTACTCAAGTCCGATATAACACCGATTTTTGAGTCCTTAATACTCCCACGGCAATTCCACTGCCACCGTTTCCGGTATCAGATGACCATAGTGTTTTTCCGTTACTCTTACCGAACTGTGCCCCATCCAGCGGCTGACGATGAAGATGTTGACGCCGTACATCAAGAGGTGCGAAGCGTAGGTATGCCGGAGGGTGTGGAAAGAGCGTGTGCCGGTATTAGTTTTCCATATTTTCATATTCCGCAAGATTCGTCGAAATCAGTACTTTATAATTCTTTTACTGCGATGCGATACGCGATGTCAGCAGTCAGTTTCGGTGATCCAAATTTATCAAAGTATTCACCAAGATCTAATTTTTCTTCTTCAAAAGGTAGATTTTTCTTTTCTTCACCTTTATCCTTGATTTTAATATTATAATTGCTTGCAAATTGATCGAACCAATCATAGAAATTATCGTTGTTATTATCGATAAAAAGAAAAATCGATTTAGGTTTAGAACTTGCAAATAGACTGTGGAAATAATTATTCGCTTTTTCACGCATTGAATATATCTCCGACATGAAATAAACCAGCGTGAAAAGTTCGGATTTTAGATGTTTCTTAAAATTCTTCCAACTGTCATCAGTAACACTAAAATTATAATGATTTATCGTTAGTCTTAAAGAAGCACCTAATCTATCATCAACATCAGACCAAGATTCTACCCATGTTCGATCTTTGTCAACAATGTGACATCTTAGATTTGGATTCAGCCTGTTATCCAAACAATATTTTAGAATTCCTAAAAAATCACTACCAGGTCCACCACCAATACAAGTAATATGAATACTATCCTTTAAGAATAATTCCTTGATTATATCAGAATCTTGCATTATAGCATATACTATATTAAACGACATTAATGATTGTCACATTTGTGGACGAGGCCGTGCC
>JABMRZ010000508.1 GCA_013202315.1 Candidatus Tariuqbacter arcticus
G
This sequence comes from Candidatus Tariuqbacter arcticus, assembly GCA_013202315.1. GTDB lineage: Bacteria > Electryoneota > Tariuqbacteria > Tariuqbacterales > Tariuqbacteraceae > Tariuqbacter > Tariuqbacter arcticus. Next base: position 2 of record JABMRZ010000508.1, read on the forward strand.
AAGTAGCTGCGAGTTGCGAGAATATGTAGGGAACGCAGATCTGCGTTCCCTACATATTCTCGCAACTCGCAGCTACTTCAACAACACCGCCTTCTTAACCTCGACAAATCCGGACGCCTCCATCCGGACAAGATATATTCCCGATGCTGTCTTTACGCTCTCCCAGGTCACGCGGTATCGACCAGACTGCATCGAACCATCCACCAAGCGCGCCACCTCGCGCCCAAGTATATTGTATACGGAAATCTTCACCTGCCCGTTATGAGCCACCGAGAAATCGATATTCAGAACCGGATTAAAGGGGTTGGGGGTCAGCGGGCCCAATTTGTAGCTAATCGGCAGCGGCGGCGTTTCGTCTCCTGCTGCGGATGACCACACATAAATTATCCATTCCTGCGAAGTCTGGTCAAGCCCGTCGCTGACCACTACAGTTATGGTGTCGGAACCCGCTTGATCGAATATGACGCCGCAGGCGGAAGTTTCGCTCACCAGTTGTTCGCGGTGGAACCAATTGTAGCTCAATAAATCACCGTCGGGATCGACCGCGTCCGCCTTGAACATCACTGAAGTGTCGATTTCTACGCTGTCTATATCATTCGGAAGGAAGCAGAATATCTGCGGTGGTGAATTATCATTTTCCACCAAAGTTGTGAACAAAACAGCTTTTCCGGCGGAAAGAGTATCCGCATTATTGGGGTAGATATTGGCAAAGGTGTACTCGATACCATCCTGCCCGTCCGGCGATTCTATGCCGATGGTGGAATAGTTCTGACTGGAATGAGTGTTGTGCCAGTCCTGATATTGGAATTTTATCATACCGTCGCCGGTGGGGGTGGGGTGCGCAACGGGGTCATAGAGAATAATTTGGAAAGTATTGGTGCTGCTGCTTTGACTATACACATGAGTATTCCCCCAGGTAACCACCAAGACGCCGTCTTCGGAAAGATAATGGTATCCAATCCGGGCGTTACCGATGGAAAGGTCGTCCCAGAACGGCGCAATCATTGCAGCGGGCCCTATATTAGTGGGAATGGCGAAATTGTAGAAATAGATTAAATCAGTGGGAATTAAACCGGTCCAGCCGTTTGAACTCACCGTGAGTTGATCGAAATCCTGCCCGTAATAGCGGAAGGTGAATGGTAGTGTGATGGTTTCGGAATCGCCATAAGCATTGCCTTCATTAAGGTTAAGTATGGTGCCGATACCTCCGATATTTATCCAATCGTATTGAGGGCATTGCGCATAACCGACATCTTCGATGCCGAAGGCGAAATATCCGTATTCATCCGGTCCCACAGGATGGGTTAATCCACCAATCCCAACCTTGACAGAAAATGGGAAACTCTCCGAATAACCCCATTGACTTTGCAGAGCGAGATAGAAATCGACCCTAATGCCGGGCGTCATTTCAGATGAAGAAACGACTTTGAAAGGCTGATCGCAATTACTGAGAGTGTCTTGAATGGGGATGGAGCCGATATTGGCTTCCCCTTCGAGAATCTCAAACCAGGGATGACTGTTAGCGAGGGTCAACTGAATATCACCGCTGGGAACTGCGCCCTGATTATATAAGCAGACTACGATGTCCAGAGTATCGCCGGGTTGAAAAGCGGCGGCAGCCGGTTCCACTAAAATCGAATCGACCGTCAACGATACTCCTTCAACCGGGATTTCAAACATAGCTATAGAAGTATCTCCGGCTTCATCAAACACAGTCAGAGTAAATTCCAAAGCATAACCATCAGGGCAATATTCATTAATGGTAAAGTCGAAAGCGTCCGAACAAAAAGCTATATCGCCCGGCGCTAATTGACCATAATCCTCCTCACTATCCAACATAGTGATATAAACATCATCGGAAGCTAAACAGGCTGAAACGCTGAAAGCGGTGTCGACTCCGGTGTTGGTAATCCTGATTTGCAGTTCTATCGTTTCACCCGGGCTGGGTATGCCGTCGCCGTTTCCCGCGCTGGCGCCGGTAGAATCGTCATTCACAATCGATTCAACATAGGAGAAAAAGACTGAAGGCTGGAAGACCTGAATCGTATCCCGCACAGGATAATGATCATGCTTGGTGATTGTCAAATAGAGCTGACCGGTATCGGAAGGGAGGGGGATGAGGCTCACATATCCATCACTGTCGGTATAGGCGCGGTCGAGGATTTCACCGTCCATATACAAGCAGGCGTATGCTTCGGCAACCGGTTCACCATTGGCGGCATAGGTTAGGGTTACGGGAAGATTGTTGGCTCCGACCGGCAGCTCATCCTCGAAAACTGCGTCCATCATCGCCGGTTCATCGGTCCAAAGCTCCAAGCCGGGGTCGCCTATGGTATTATATTCGTGAAAGTAGCATTCTACCGAATTGGAAGTGGTGCCGGGTCCGCGATTGTTGGGGAAGTTCAGCCAGAGTTCCATCTTCCCAGCATTCAGCGCTCCGTTGGCGGTGGTGATATTCTGGTCGAACAAACCTGCATAGAAGCCCACATCTATGCCGTTGTTCCATTTGGTATGGGTGTATAGCGATGAAGGCCCGCAGGTGGTTACAGCCCCGGTAGGCGGATTGACATTGCCAGTGCGCAGGAAACATTCCGCCCTGCATTCGGATTCCGCAAAATCGGAGGTGTTGCAGACCATCCCGGTCACCATAAACAATTTCCAATAATTCGTCAGCGCGTTAGTGCAGCTGTTGTTCCAGCCGCCCCAATTATCGTAGCCGCGGTAGTTGAGATAACCTACCCCTTCGTTGAGGATGTTAGTAACTGTGGTGGTGGAAAGTGAGCCGGAATACCAAACCGTTTCAACTTCCGTAAAACCGTATTCCAATAGCGTTTCCCTAATCCACTGTTTGGTATGTTTGCAGGAGATATGGCTGGTGCAGGCGATCATCAGGGCTTTCTTGAACCATTCGGGATGGGCCATATAGGGCTGCCCTTCGTAGTTGACGATTTTATTTACGATAACCTGCAGCTGCGACCAGTTGGCGATAGAAATCCTGCCCACCTGGACATCGGGGAAATAATCCACCCCTTCCAGCATGCTGTATTTATGGTCGGTGATATCATTCTGCATTCCGCCGTTATAATATTCGGCGGCGATGGGAAAAGAGCCGTTCATATCGCCCACCAATAGAACAAATTCAGGGGGCTCTTCCCAGGTGTAATAGGCGGAATAAATATGATCGTAGATATTTGAAAAAGTGTTGCCAATGGGGGCGATATCAGACCATACAACCGGATGACCCTTCTGGCGCTTCCATTCGATGAAAGGCTCCAATAAGGGAACTAACTGCGAACTGGAGATTATGAGATACCCCCCTTTGTGAGGCGGGTCTTCATCAAAGTCCAGATAATTATAATTCAACACCATTGACTCATAGAGCGGTTTGAATGATACAGAGGGGCGGGTGAAGTCCTTCATTTTGGGGTTTTCACCCGCGCCTTCAAAATAGACGGTCAGCTTCATCCGTTTTACCGCTCGGATGGTGCGAGTAGCGGGGTTGTAGGACACCGGGAAAAAATCGATGGGTAAAAGCCGAAGGTCGCGCATAATCACCGGCTTGCCGATGCGCACTCTTTGAGAAGGATAGAATTCATCCTTGAGATAATAATCTTGGTCCCAGACGAAAGCTGGGTCGTCCTGACCGTTTTCCAGCTTTGGAAGCTGGAGGGGGGCTAGTAATACGCCGTCGGTTTCCCAGAATTCGACTTCATTGACTTCCAGCCGGGCGCCGCCTTGATTGGGCATTGCGATTGTCCGGCTTAAAGCAGGCAGTTCGGGCAGCCCGGTTCCACCCAAATCACCGGCGCGGCTGACGGTCAATTTGATGAAGTCTTCCCCTTCCAGCCTGATATTTTCCAAATTGAAGCCTGCCAGCGAAAATTCCAATTCCACCTTTTGATTGTCGGCTGAAATAATGTGAAAGGAATAATCCTCTTCGGGCTCAACCGCTGAATTAATTCCCACCCATTCAGCGCCCGCATAAGAGACTGAAAAAATCAGAAACAGAAATATCGTTCCCAGTTTGGTTCCAAATGACATTTCGACCTCGATATAGAAGTGTGAAAGTATTAAAGTGTGAAAGTGCGAAAGTTCAATTATAATGAGCGAAATAACTAATTGTATCTTATTGTAAGGGCGGTTCGCGAACCGCCCCTACAGCAACATTCCATATCTGTAGGGGCAATCCCCAGTGATTGCCATTCAATCTCCAACCTGTAATTATTCGCCGGTTTTAGGGCAGACACAGGGGTCTGCCCATACAAGTACGATATGCATTCCCACGCTGGAGCGTGGGAACGAAAACAACGAAGAATCCGTTTATTATTATCATGGTGTAAAGTATAAATTCTTTTGTCGTTTATTATAATAATGAGCGAAATAATTGCTTGCTTATATCACTATTTACAATATTCGAACACTAATCAAATGTCATTCCCGCATGCTTTTAACGGGAATCCGGAAAAATAGATTCCGGTCAAACCGGAATGACATCTATAGGCGACTATTAAATTCGTTTATTATGAATTCTAACCAAATATACTAAAAATTCTCAATGGCGAAATATTTATCACATATTGTTGAAATACTAGTTGATTGGCAAACGATGTGAATTAATCCGCCGGATGTGAAATATCAATTTTCATAATTCAGCATTCAGTATTCAGTATTCCTTTTCAATACCTCCTTGTCTCTATTGTAAATAATAACAATGAAATAACAGGATTCCAAAATGACCGAAATAATCTCCATCTTCGCCCGCGAAGTCCTCGATTCCCGCGGAAATCCCACCATCGAAGTGGAAGCGCACCTCATCGGCGGAGGAATGGGACGCGCCATCATACCCTCCGGAGCATCCACCGGCGAACACGAAGCCGTCGAAATGCGAGACGGCGATAATAAACGCTTCAACGGTAAAGGCGTGCTTAAAGCCGTTGAAGCCGTAAATGACAAACTCGCACCTGAAATAATCGGCTTGGACGCCCTCGATCAAACCGAAATCGACCGAATCCTGATCGAATTGGACGGCACACCCAATAAATCCAAATTCGGAGCCAATGCGATTCTCGGAATTTCAATGGCGGCTTGCCGGGCAGCCGCCGATGCCTTGGGAATTCCGCTGTATCGGTATATCGGCGGGATGTCCGCAACCGTCCTACCCGTCCCTATGATGAATGTCCTGAACGGCGGTCAACACGCCGACAACAATGTCGACCTGCAGGAATTTATGATTATGCCCCGCGGCGCGGAAACCTTCGCCCAAGCACTCAGAATGGGAGTCGAAACCTTCCACGCCTTGAAAAAAGTCCTCAAAGAGGAAAACCTGTCAACTGCCGTCGGCGACGAAGGAGGCTTCGCACCCGACCTGAAATCCAACCAACAGGCGGTCGAATTCATCCTCCGCGCCATTGAAAAAGCCGGATATAGACCCGGCGAAGATATCTTCATCGCACTCGACCCCGCCTCCAGCGAATTCTATGATGTCGAACGAAAAGTATATATGCTTAAATCCGAAAATCGCGAACTGTCTTCCCAAGAAATGGTCGATTACTATGTCGGCTGGGTGGATAAATACCCCATCATCTCCATCGAAGACGGTCTGGCGCAGGATGACTGGGAAGGATGGCAGCTTCTCACACAAAAAATCGGCGAAAGAGTTCAAATAGTCGGTGATGACCTCTTCGTCACCAATACCGAACGCCTCAAAATCGGTATCGAAAAAGGCGTCGCTAATGCCATCCTGATTAAACTCAACCAGATAGGAACCGTTACCGAAACACTGCAAGCCATCGCACTGGCGAGACGAGCCGGCTATAGATATGTCATCTCGCACCGAAGCGGTGAAACCGAAGATACCTTCATCGCAGATTTCGCCGTCGCCACAACAGCCGGACAAATCAAAACCGGCTCAGCCTGCAGAACCGACCGAATCGCCAAATACAACCAGCTCCTGCGAATCGAAGAAGAAATCGGACCCGGCGCCCTCTTCAGCGGAACACTGTGAAGATATACAGGATTCCTCGCTGTTTGTATGAGTTCGAGTATAATCCCCCCAACCCCCTTTAAGAAGGGGGAATTGTGGATGCAGTGAAGTCCCCCTTGTGTAAAGGGGGATTTAGGGGGATTTTTTGCATCCTGCAATGTATTTTACTTAACCATGGATAACTTATGTTATACTTAACAAAGTAGAATTAACCTGATATTTCAAATTTGCTCGAATTTCGAGTTTCGTATTTCGTATTTCGTATTTGTTTCGTATTTCGTATTTCGTATTTTAAATAGTAAAATGGATGGATTCCTAATCCCACCGATAACCAAATGACAAATGACTATTAAATAATCCATCATTCAGCATTCAACATTCAACATTCAACATTCAACATTCAACATTCAACATTCAACATTCAACATTCAACACTCAACACTCAACACTCAGCATTTATCATTCAACATTCATCATTTCAAGAGCAGCATCTTCACCGTCCCGTTGAATTCACCCGCTTTCATCCGAACGAAATATATCCCCGAAGCGCATCCATCCGCTTTCCACTGCATTTCGTAATATCCCGGCTGGAAGCATCCATCCGCCAGAACCGCCGCTTCCCTGCCCAGGACATCGTAGACAATGACTTTCACCGCAGCTTCCTTCGGAATTCCGAATTTAACGGTGGTAATAGGATTGAAGGGATTGGGATAGTTTTGCGACAGGCTGAATTCTATGGGAATTCCCAAGCCGTCATCGTCGGAAATGGACAATGTCGGAGTGAAGGTGAACCGCGCTTCGCATTCAATCGAAATGTCCGGTATAGACGAATGGGCTGCGACATACCACACCGCTTCTTCGCCCATAGTCAGAATGTCCACCGTATCCGGGTCCACCGCCATCGAATCCGCTTCCGTTTCATATCCGATGGAATCTTCACCCGTTAAGAACCACAGTGTATAGACCACTGAATCTCCGGGGTCAGGGTCCACCGCTTCCGACCAATCGAACACAACCGCACCAACATCCAAAACAGCGCCGTCTTCAGGATACAGCAGAGAAAATTCACCCGGCGGTTCAGGCATAAAGGTGACAAAATACAGCGTGTCTTCCGCCCAGGTTCCCGGTGAATTGGTATCGGTAGCCCGCACCGTCCAATATATATTCTGGTCATCGGTCAGGCTATCCACCGTCAGAACGGTATCGGGGTAATTTTCCGCCGCCCGCCACTTGGTGGACAAATCCGCCAATGTATCCAGCCAGACATCGTAATCCGGCGTTTGCCCCGGATTGGGGTCGGTTGTCGAATGCCAGCTTAATTCCGCTGACAGCGTCCAACTCGTATCACCAGCCGCCGGCGCTATCAGCGAAAAGGCTATCGGCGTATTGGGATTGACATAGTAATCGGTGGTATATTTGATGGCGAAAGACGATTCCAAGGGCATTGCATATTGTGCATATTCAGAATTGTAAAGGTATTGCAGACCGACATCTCCGGCGGAATTTTCAATCCCCAGAGTGCAAAAGTCGGTCTGGCCGCTGACCGTATGGTAGTTCACCACAATTTCACCATCCCCGGTCGGTGTGGGATATTGCGCCGGGTCGTATAAGATTATCTGGAAGGTTTCATACGCGCTCGGATTGGCGCTGTGCTGAATATGATACCATTCGATGATGAACCTGTATTCGGCTGAATCGTGGTGATAGCAAATCTGGCTTCCACCTCCCAAAGTGAATGAATCCCAAAATCCCGCAACCAGATTGTTGGGATCCAAACTGTTGGGAATACCTAAATTAACCGGAATGAATGAATTGGTGAATCCGAAAACCATCCACCCGTTGGAACAGACGCTGATTTCATCGAACTGTTCGCCGTAATGCTGGAAGCTGAAAGGCAGATCGAGCTGAACCGTCTGATTGCTGGAAATGGTCAAAGCAGTTCCGCTCCCCCCCGCCAACGGCGCAATTTCAACCCATTCATATACCGGCGCCAGCATTCCGTCGTAGATATCATAAGCGCGGTAGCCGTATGCGTCCGGCGGGGTCGGCAGGAACAGCTCATCGCCTACTATGATCGAGAATTCCTCCAGGGTCGAATAGCCGTTATCGGCGCTGATGGTCAGATCGAAATCCACTTCCGTCCCCTGCAGCATACTTTCGTGCGCGGATATATCACTGTAAACCAGGGTTGTTCCAGCGTCGGCTGCAAGCCAATCGAAAACTATATTAGGGTCGGGGATGTCTATCAAAAGGTCATGCGCGTTCAGCAGGACATTCAGATTGGAAGCGTCGCTGCTGCCGTTGTTCCTGATATAGATATGGAAATCGGCGCTTTCCCCCGGATCCAGCGCCTGATTATTATTCCCATTAGGGTCGAATATCGTCACATCTTCAAATTCCACCACTGGCGCATGACCGGTGACGCTGAACGGCGATTCCCAGGATGAATAATCGTTCCAAGCCGTCATAGTGAACGGGATTAGATGCAAATCGGGAATATTGGAAGCGATTTCAATCTCAAAACCATCGGTCACTACCGCGGTCGAACCCGGCAAAACAGCTCCGTAAAATTCCAGGCTGTCTGAAATCGCAGCATAAATATCATCGCTGGCGATGGAGACATTCACATCTTCCGCAGTTTCAGCGCCGACATTCTTGATGGTGATGGAAAGCTGAACAGTTTCGCCGAAATCGGCAAGCCCGTTGTTGTTCCCGCTGGCATCGTTAATTTCCAGCGAATTGAAGATGATATATTGATTCGCCTGGGGGAAAATATCCACCAGTTCCATATAGCGATAATAATTCTGCAATGTCGCCGTTACCAGCATAGTATCACCCGGCGTTTGAGGTTCAATCGGAATATCCATCGTCTCTCCATTGGATTCAGCCACTCCGATGATTAAATCATCCACCGTTAGAGCGACAACCGCTCCGGAATCTGCCGTGACCGTGAAAAGTGTATCGGAGTCGAATATCATCGCGGGATGCGAAACGCTCAATTCCTGCGGAACTTCCGAATATAAGGTTATGAAAGCGTCCCCGTGATGGTGGAATAGATGATATGTGTGCACCTTATTATTGAAATTATAGGGCCAATTCGAAGCCTGGAGATAATATTTTCCATTTACATTGGCAAAACAGGGACGGAGGTTGGTTGAACCTGTGGTATCGGCGCCATACCCCGGATCGAAATCGGGCCACATACTGTCCCACATTCCCCATACATAAGTATCGTTCACGAAGGAATAGGAAGTCTCCGAGGCAGCGATGACCCCCAGCGCGCCATGCTCCACCCGGTGAAATACTTCCGCAAAACAGCTTCCCGAATAATTATATTTTCCGGTCAGGCAGTTAATCGAAAAGACAAAAGGGAACATATCGTTGTAAAGCTGCATTATGTTGGAAGTATTATACCCCGGATCACCCCATCCCGTTTCATATCCGTGATCGCGATGCAGCACCAGGAAAGCGCCGTTGTTGATGGCGTTATTAACACCGGCGGCGTTGCCGTTCCAGTTAGTTAAATATGACGGACTGCTTCGGATATAACCGAGTCCACTCGGCCCAAAATAATTCACCACCATCCAGGTATTACCGTTGGTAGACCATACATCCCCCGGCGTCCCCGAACAAATCCCATACTGCCTAACCGGCTCCTTGCCCTGCATAATATAATGATACCCCAGACAGATTTCCGCGCAGAGGATGAACCACCTGTCGGTCTGCCACCCCCCGGCGATCAGCGGATGTTCGTAAAAACCGGGGTCGGTGGGAGGCGTCCGTTCATATTCCAACATCTTGCCGACCATTCTCGCCAAATGCGTCTCATTCTGCGCGGTTATCCGCGCTAAAGCGATATCCGGCAGTTGATTATTGCTGATGTCGGCGTATTCATTATCCGATACGCAGTAGTTGTTCCACATAGGGGCTGTGATGCCGTATTCATCGCCGGAATATTGATAATCGGAGAGCAGTAATACCGCCGCCGGCGCCGGGTCCCAAGTATAATAAGCGTTGACCAGGTAATAATATATCGTATTGGCGTTGTTGCCGCCGATTTCGGAAAGGGTGGAAATTCCAGTGACGATTCCCTGCTGATTCCGCCACTGTTTGATGGTATCCGCCCAGGCTAAGAAAACCGGGTCATCGGGAACGATGATCAGATATTCCACATCGGTATCGTCGGTCGGATTCGGCAGCCGGTTCAAATTCACTTCCGGCAGTGATTTGTAATTCAGCAGGTTTCCTTTCAGAACCGGCTCCCAATATCTGCTCCGCAGGCGGTCTTCTCCGAAATGGCCGTTCCCGCCTGAAAAATCGACCCGCACCCGCAAATCGCAGTAGACCACCAATTCCTTCCTCACCGGATTATATTGGAACGGAGTTATCCCCAGCATCACGGCATCCACCCCCCGGATTTGCGTCGGCTCGGACATTAAGACCGGGCTCTGCGGATAATAGCCGTCCCGCTCATAGATGGCGGGGTCTTTTTGGTAAACTGGCGGGGAATCGTCATTTTCGAAAGGTATCGGCGGAGCGGGCGCAATGTCGATACCTTGGTAGACTTCCGTCCGCTCAGCCAGGATGGTCAATCTCGCTGAAGCCCCCTGGGGAATGGCGATATACCTGCCGGAACCGGGCAGATTAGGCGCGCCTGCGTCATTCGGCAAATAAACGCCGGGTATTTGGACTGTCTGCATAATTTGACCATCTATCAGCATATTTCCGAGGAACATTTCGCTGATGGAGAACACTATTTCCACCCCGGTCGGAGTTTCGTTGATTAAATTGAATCCGTTATCGCCCCAGTTGTCGTTGAAGGTGATTACTTCCGCTGAAGCGATGGACATATTGAGAATGAAAATCGCAATAGTTGTAATTGTGAATAGATATACAACTTTCGCAAGCAGGACTTTAAATGTTAAACAACGCATCATTAAACCTCTGAAGTTAATCAATATGTAATAAGAATTATATATTTCTAAGAATTGAATTCACTATACTCTTCTATGTTCCAGTTCCTTCCGTGTCTTCTGTGAATTCAGTGGAATTCAGTGTTTCAAGTCTTTTTTCTGTGTCTTCTGTGATTTCTGTGGAGTTCCGTGATTCAAAATTACTAACAATTTCCCTCCCATTTAATCATTCAGCATTCAGCATTCATATTTTAATATTCATAATTCTCTAACCCCCAACCCCTAACTCCTTTTTTCTAATCGCCCCCCTAATCCTCTCCGGCGTTACCGGTAATTCGTCTATCCGCACCCCGGTAGCATCGTATATCGCATTCAAAATCGCGGGGATGGTGGGCATAATCGCCCCCTCACCCACTTCTTTAGCGCCGAAGGGCCCGTTCGGTTCAATGCTCTCCACGATTATCGACTCCAGCGGCGGCATATCCAATGCGGTGGGCATCTTATATTCAGCTAAATTCGCATTGATTATCCGGCCGAATTCATCGTATTTAATCTCTTCCATTAACGCTTCCCCCATACCCATCATCATCGACCCCTGCATCTGCCCTTCAACCTGAGTGCGGTTGATGGCGAATCCGCAATCGTGGGCGCCGGTGATCTTTTCCACCGTTACCTCACCTGTTTCCAAATCCACCGTCACTTCCGCCACCTGAGCGCTGCATCCGAAAGCGGGACTGGTGCCCACTGCCGCGCCCTTGAAAGATCCCCCCAACGGCGGCGGCTTATACTTGCCCGTCCCTACGATGATGCCTTTCTCCATAAACGCCAACCGCGCCGCTTCTCGGAAGGTCAAATTCCCCTTCCGAGGCGCATCCGCAAATCCTCTATGCTCCATCAGGAAGTCACGCCTTATATCCTTAATATCCAATTCCCCCTTCGACCAGACAATCTCTCCGCCTATGATATCGAGTTCAGCATCCGAGGTACCGGTCTTATCCGCTACAACCTCCAAAATCTGCCGTTTTACAGACTCTGCCGCCCTCTTCGCCGCAGTGCCGGTCATCAATGTCGTTCGCGATGAATACGCTCCCAAATCGACCGCCAAATCCGAATCTCCCGACATAACTTTCACATCTTCCAAAGGTATCCCCAGCACTTCAGCGGTGATCATCGCCAGCATAGTATCACTCCCCTGCCCTATATCAGCGGCTCCGGATTCCACAATCACCCCGCCCCCCACTTCGCTGAGCTTGCAAACCACCGTGCAATGATAAGTCTTGGAATAATAAATAGGATACCCCGCCCCGGATACGAAAAATCCGCAGGCAGCGCCAATACCTTTCCCTTTTCCGCGAGCGTCCGTCTTTTTCTTCTTCCAGGCGGCGCTGTCCCTAACCGCTTCCAACGCTTCCCGCATCCCGAAGCTGGAAAGATACAGCTCGTTGCAGGTGGTTTCCCCCGCTTCCCGGACATTTTTCAACCGCATTTCGACCGGGTCCATCCCCAATTCCTCGGCGATTCTATCCAACTGAATTTCAAACAGCGCCCTGGCGATGACCGCGCCATGCCCCCTCTGCGCCCCGCAAGCGGGCTTATTGGTCACCACTCGATAACCGTCGTAATTCATATTTTCCAACCGGTAAGGTCCTCCCAACAACGACCCCGCATAATATACGGTGGCAATCCCGAAACTGCAATACGCCCCCCCATCCAAAATACACTCATGCTCTAAAAATAACAGCGTTCCATCCTTTTTTACCCCTGTTGTCATCTTATGGAAAAACTGATGGCGGGCGCGCGAATGCAGAAACACCTGCTCCCTGTCGAAAGTAATCTTCACCGGCTTGCCCGTCTTCATAGATAATAGACAGGTTATCAATTCCATCGAAGAGCAAGCCGCCTTGGGCCCAAACCCGCCCCCCACCGCCGGTTTCACCACCCTGACCTTATGCAAAGGCAGCCCCAGCGCCATCGCCAAAGTCCGCTGCACATAATGCGGCGCCTGGGTGGAACTGTACATTGTCAAATAACCCCTATCGTCATAAATCGCCAGCGCCGCCTGCGGTTCTAAAAAAGCGGCGTCCTGCATCTTCGAGGTTAAATTATCCGTGCGGATAATATCGGCTTCCCGCTTCGCAGTTTCCACATCGCCGAACTGCCAATGCACTTCCTGAACCAAATTCCCTTTATACTTCGCGTGCAATTGGGGAGCGTCTTCTTTCATCGCCAACCGGGCATCGAACACCGCCGGCAGTTCCTCGAATTCCACTTCAATCAAATCCAGCGCTTCCTTAGCAGTTTCAATATCGACTGCCGCTGCCGCCGCAATTTCATCCCCCACATACCGCACCTTATCGTCAGCTAAAATCTGTTCATCATAGCGCGCCGGACTAACCCCGAAAGAAACGCCGAGCGTATCATTATGGGTGATGACCGCCTTCACTCCCGGAAGTCTTTCCGCTTTGGAAGTATCGATGCTGATTATCCTCGCATGCGCCATCGGACTGTGTAGAATCGCCCCATACAACATTCCCGGTTCCGACAAATCATCGGTATACTTAGCCTTGCCGGTAACTTTATCATAAGCGTCCACTCTCGGCGCGCGCGTATTTAAAATCTGATATTTTTTCATTTCATCTCCTCCATCGGGGCTTCTTCCCGCATCCATTCAGCGGCGGTCAAAATCGCTTCCACGATTTTCTGATAGCCGGTGCACCTGCATAAATTGCCCGAAATCGCCCGCCGAACTTCAGCTTCGGAGGGGTTTGGATTCCTTTTCAGCAAATCATAAGCGTTCAGCACCATCCCCGGGGTGCAGAAACCGCATTGAATCGCTCCCACTTCCACGAAAGCTTTCTGTATGGGATGCAGTTCCAATCCGTCAGCCACCCCTTCGATGGTCAGAATATTGTGCCCATCCGCTTCCACCGCCAGCGTCAAGCAGGAGAACACCGGCGTCCCGTCCATCAGCACAGTGCAGGCTCCGCAATCCCCGATTTCGCACCCCTTCTTCACCCCGGTGAAACCGAGGTCGTATCTTAGGGCATCCGCCAGGGAACGATTGGGAGGGACCGCGAATTCAAAATTTTCATCGTTGACTGTAAGGTTGATTATTTTTTTCATATTCACCTTGAAAATAAAGAAATCACCACAAAGACACCAAGCGCACAAAGAATGGCACAAAGAATAATTTGAAATTCTCAGCGCCATTCTGTGTTCTAAATATTCTCCACCCCCATTCATCATTCATCATTCAGCATTCATCCCTCTCCCATATCAAATATCAAATATCAAATATCAAATATCCTACCTTCCTATCCATTTCGGCTTCCGTTTTTCGATGAACGCCTGCGTCCCTTCGATGAAATCTTCGGTGGTATATACCAATCCGAACAGGTTCGATTCCACCGCCTGCCCTTCAGCCATTGTCATTTCCAATCCCCGGTTGACCGCTTCGACAGCCAACCCCACCGCCACCGGCGCTTGGGCAATTATCGATTGAGCTAACTTGACCGCTTCCGCAATCAGCGCCTTTTTTGTGGCAGCCAAATCCGGTTTTTGCTTCTTGATCCCGTCCTTTTCCACTTCTATAAACCCGGCGTAAGGCACTATCTGGTTCACCAGCCCGATGCGGAACGCTTCAGCCGCATCTATCATTTTACCGGTCAGGATTAATTCCAGCGCCCGCCCTTTCCCCACCAATCGGGGCAGCCTCTGCGTCCCTCCATACCCCGGAATCAACCCCAATCCCACTTCCGGCTGACCGAATTTAGCGTTTTCCGAAGCAATTCGGATATGACAAGCCATCGCCAATTCGCATCCCCCGCCCAATGCGAAACCGTTGACCGCGGCGATTACCGGCTTGGTCATATGGCTTTCGATGAAATTGAATATCTCCTGCCCCATACTGCTGTGCCGTTTGCCGCCGATAGGGTCCAATTCCGCCAATTCATTGATGTCAGCCCCGGCGACGAATGACTTTTCTCCTGCGCCGGTGAGGATTACCACTCTCAACTGCGGGTTGGATTCAGCCAGCGAAAAGGCTTCTATCAATTCATTCATAGTCGGCGAATTAAGAGCGTTTAGCTTATCCGAACGGTTGATGGTGATATATGCGATACCGTCCTTAGTTTCATAAATCACATTTTCCAAAGCAGTCTCCTTTAAATAAATGTATTGTTATTTCATTTATTCGTGAATAATTAACCTAACCTGAATTATTCATAAAAAATGTAGGTTGGCTTATTAAGAGAGTGTTGAAAAACGGGTAATGTCATTCTGAAC
>JABMRZ010000040.1 GCA_013202315.1 Candidatus Tariuqbacter arcticus
GCCTTGTAGTGCGGATATTTATATCCGCCGGTATTTGTTAAATAAGCGAATCGAATCGCCGGATGTGAACATCCGGCCTACATCAAACCCCATTTTCAAGAGAAACCCTCATGCCGACCAGGTGGCACAACGAAGCATGAAAATTGGGTATGGATTCCCGCTAAAAGCATGCGGGAATGACAGACCGCTAAACCCTAAACCCTAAATCCTATTTTAGTGGTAAACACTCGCAATTCGCAATTATTATACCTCATTTCTTTTCAAATTTCCACAATCCAGCCCAGTTTTTATCCGGCGGGTTTTCGCGGAGATATTCCACTCTTTCGAGCATCAGCGCCGCCGGCCGATCGGAGGGCAGTCCTTTAAGAACCCCCGAAAACCGCTTTTCGGCTTCGTCCCAATCCCCGGCGCAATAGGCGATTAAACCCTGGTGGTAGGCTTCGATAAATTCCCCCGGGAAATCGTCTTGAGGGTCGATCAACTGGTAAATACCCACCGGTTCACTCTTGCCTTTGACCTGGACGAAATCGAGTTCCCGCATAGTGAAATTTTCCTCCAGCATAATTGCGGCGGCTTGTGAGACGATAATGCTGGTGCCGTATACTTTGTTCAATCCTTCCAGCCTGGAACCGAGGTTCATCGTATCGCCGATGGCGGTGTATTCAAACCGGTATTCGGAGCCCATATTTCCCACTGAAGCAACGCCGGAATTCACTCCAACGCCGATGCGTAGGTCTTCCATTGGCGTGCCTTGGAATTTTCTTCGTATGTTTTTCATCGCCGATATCATTTCCAGCGCGGAATTCGCCGCCCTGACAGCATGGTCTTTTCTATAGACGGGCGCTCCGAAGAAAGCCACCACCGCATCGCCGATATACTTATCCAAGAGCCCGTCTTGGTTAAAAACGATATTGGTCATTTCGGTTAAATAGGCATTCAGGAATTCCGATAATTGAACAGGCGGCATCTTTTCGGAGATTGCGGTGAAGTCACGGATGTCGCTGAAGAGCACGGTAATTTCCCGCCTTTCACCGCCCAGTTTCAATCTTCCGGGGTCTGCGATTATCTCTTTAATCACCCGCTTATCCACGAAGTGGGAGAAAGCGTCGCTGATGAATCGCTTGTCGCGTTCCTCCGCCACATATTTGTAAATCATCGCCGCCAAGTAGGATGAGAAAAATCCCGCGCCTGGGGATACCATCTCGGTATAGATTCCATTGAGAGCGAAATATTGCAGGCTGCCTATTATATAGCCCGCCGAAGTGAGTAGCAGCACGGCGACGCTCTGCCAAGTCTTCAAATATAAACCCGCCGAAGAGGCGATAATACAGGATACAAATAGTATTATCCAGGCGTATTTCGGTTCAATATCATGGATGAAATTCCCGGCTAATATATTGGCTAAAATTGTAGCGTGGATTTCCACCCCGGGAAAGTTCCTCTGCACCGGCACGCTCTTCAAATCGAACATTCCCGCCGCCGATGAGCCTGCGAATACAAATTTCCCCGCAAAGAATTCCGCCGGGACTCTTCGTTCCAACACATCGTAGAAGGAGATATACCTGATTGTCTGGAAGGTGCCGAGGTAGTCTATGTAGAAACTTCCCTCTTCATTTAAGGGGATATCGTGTTGATTCCCGTTGACGGCTGTTAATCGAAGGTTTCCATATTGGTCGAATCCGATGCCGGTGCGGTCTATTTCCCAAGCTTTCAACAATACCGCTAATGACAGCGAAGGATATAAATGTCCGTTGAAGTCTATCACAAGTTCGGCGCTGCGGATGACGCCATCCTGATCGGGGACGCTGTTGGCGAAGCCGGCGCCAGAGGATTCATTAATCAAATCGAAGAAGTTATTGTCCAAGCGGGGTTTGGTCCAGATATTATATTTCGCCGCTGATAGTTTTCGGAAATGGAATCGTTGAAAATCGAAATCCATCGGCTCCGATTCCATAGCGTATAAGAAATTCTGGGAGTCGGCTTCGGAAAAGGATAATGCGAAGAAGACATTCCCCGCTTCAGCCACGGCTTTAGCGAAGGAGGAATCTCCGGTTGAATCTATTCCTCTATCGAAGATAATATCGAAGATGACCGCTTCTGCGCCGCCTTGGCGCAGATAATCTACCACTTTAGCGAAATAGTCCCGGGGCCAGCTGCTCATCTTTCCCAGTTTATAAATGCTCCTGGAATCGACATCCAGAATTACTGCATGTTCAAATTTTCTATCCAGTGAAACCGACCGGTAATGCGTTCTGATGTCCTTCAATGTGAATTCAAATTGCTCGAATAAAGGCGCGAGGAGTCCATATCTGGCGAGTAATGAAATCACTATTCCCACCGCAAGGGGGATGATGACAGCCGCTAATGATTTTCTCATATCGAACCTTTTCAGACTGAACCCTCATGCGCCCGCGGCGCACAACATAGAATGAAATTTGAGTATAGATTCTCGCTAAAACCATGTGGGAATGACAGGAAGGGGCGGGAATCCGCCGGGTGGCGGACTAAAGCCTATAGCCCATAGCCTACAGCCTATTTAC
>JABMRZ010000509.1 GCA_013202315.1 Candidatus Tariuqbacter arcticus
ACTCTATATTTATTAAGTGTATAATAAAAAGGAGATTATTCACTTCGTTCAGAATGCCAATATTTTTAATTAATGACTTTTGAAATAGCTTCTATCGATAAGTTGCAGGATGATAATGTCAATTTCTCGCTTATAACTTTGGTTTTGTTTGAGTATTTTGTTAAATATTTTGACAAACTGGTTTGTATTTAGTACATTATTAAAATTTGATAGAAATGTTTCATCATGACACTGCAAAATATATTCAAAATATCGCCTTCACCCACTACGCTTCACCGGCTGGCGGAATATCTGTGTCTGTTAAGTCAACTTCCGCAAAAGGAATATTCTAAGATATCTTCCTCCCAGCTGGCTCAGATGATGGATATAAAACCTTCCCAGCTCAGGCAGGATTTCCATCATTTCGGAGGTTTCGGCAAGCCGGGACATCCCTATAATCTGTCCCACTTACGGGAAGAGCTTATGAAGATCTATGGAGTGGACAAGCCGGTGAATTTGCTTATCAGCGGAGCGAGTCCGATAGCTGAAGCTCTGCTCGATAATCAATCCCTCGCCGATCTCAACATCAGGATTCGAGGTGTAGTTGATTTGGACATGAAAATTCAGGGGACTGAAACTCATAGTTATATTATAATGGCGCCTTCAGAACTGCCTGAATTCGTAGAAAATAACCATATTCATATAGGCGCTATTTGTTCGGATGACCCCGAAACCGACCTCGAGCTTTTGGTGAACAGCGGTTTGAAAGCTATCTGGAACCTTTCGCCCAAATATCTATCCCCATCCAAAGGAATCATAATCTATAACCAGAACATGGCTGCTGGTCTTTTGACGCTCATTTACAACTTGAAGCATTAAAAAAAATCCCTCTTTTTCATCAGTAATGGGCGCGCTGAAATTATACTCAATGGGTCTGAGTGCAGATTAAACGCACAGAATGTTATAATCAAAGTATAATTCTTTAATTATCAATGAAGAACGAATTCGTTTTAAAAGCCGAATTAGTCGACAGTGAAGGTTTCGCTCGAACTTTGAACAGATTGGCGGTTGAAATAGTCGAGCGGAATCGGGGAGTGTCAAATTTGGCGATAATCGGCATCCGCACCAGAGGAGCGTTCCTGGCGAATCGCATCAGAGATCGTATCAATCTCAATGAAAACGCAGAAGTTCCCTTGGGAATCCTCGATGCTACCCTCTATCGTGACGATTTCCGCCGGAAGCTCAAACAGCCGGAAGTGAGAATCACCGATATTCCCTTCAATATTGACAATATGAATTTAGTGCTGGTTGACGATGTGCTGTTCACCGGGCGCACGGTGAGAGCGTCGCTGGATGAGTTGATGGACTTCGGCCGTCCGGCGCGCATTCAACTGGCGATTCTGGTGGATAGGGGGCATCGAGAACTGCCCATCTCACCCGATTTTGTAGGCGAAAATGTTCACACTTCCATCGGCGAGGAGGTCCGCGTCCGGATGGAAGAAACCGACGGCGTCGATGAAGTCGTATTGGTTGAAAGGAAAAGAACTTGAGCAGTGAATTTCACGACAAACACCTGCTGGGTATGGAGGGGTTAACTGAGGGGGAAATTATCCACATCCTCGACACCGCGCGTTCCTTCCGCGAAGTGATAATGAGACCTATCCGCATCGTGCCTACTTTAAGGGGATATTCGGTGGCGAATTTGTTCTTCGAAGCTTCCACCCGCACCCGCATCTCTTTTGAATTGGCGGAAAAACGGTTGTCGTGTGAATCGGTGAATTTCTCCGCCGCCGCCTCTTCGCTGAGCAAGGGTGAAAGTATGCTGGATACGGTTCGCACCATCGAAGCGATGCAGGTCGATGCGGTGGTAATCAGGCACAGCGCTCAAGGCGCCCCTCACTTCCTGGCGCAGAGGATAGAAGCTTCGGTGATTAACGCTGGAGACGGTTTCCATGAACATCCCACTCAAGCTCTGCTCGACCTCTTCACCCTGCGGGAAAAATTCCAAAATTTCAAAGGTCTGCGCGTTGCCATTATCGGCGACATCGCGCACAGTAGAGTGGCGCTGTCCGATATATTCGCTCTTAAAACTTTGGGGGCGGAAGTTATGCTGTGCGGGCCCGGTTCATTGATGCCCTACGGAGTTGAATCTTTGGGAGTCAGAATCACTCCCGATTTGAAAGAAGCTTTAGCTTTTTGCGATATAGTGTATTTGCTCCGAATCCAATTGGAACGGAAGGCGGGGCTTAGGTTCCCTTCTATCAGGGAATACCAGATGCGATATTGCATCACTATGGAAAGACTGATGAAAGTTGGACGGGAAATCACCGTAATGCATCCCGGTCCTATAAATCGCGGAGTGGAAATCTCCGCCGAAGTCGCCGACAGTCCATACTCGCTGATCCTCGACCAAGTCACCAACGGAGTGGCGGTGAGGATGGCGGTGCTTTATCTCATCAGCGGAGGGAATGAAAGGAATTAGGAATTGGGAATTAGGAATTGGTAATTAGGAATTGGGAA
>JABMRZ010000510.1 GCA_013202315.1 Candidatus Tariuqbacter arcticus
ATTCTAAGTTGTGCATCACAGGCATATGAGGGTTTACCCTGAAAATAGCGATCAGTATGTATTCCCACGCGGAGCGTGGGAACGAGTCGTAGGGTGGGGGCTTAACCCACCTTCCGTTCCCGCCGGGTTTCAAGCAAAGCGTAATCCGTCGGTTTGAATGCGGCTCATTTTCATTCTAAGTTGTCCCGGCCATTCGGGATGAGTGTTTATCTTGAGACCTGAGACTTGAGACCTAATATTGATTCTCCACCGTCGATGAATCAAATTCTTTACGCTCTCGATATTGCCAATACGAATTGGCTTTTTTATCAAACTTCCTATCCAGTAAATCCTTCCGCAGCAGCCTAAAAATCAAGGCTAATGGGGTGAACATCAGGAAAAATATCAACCCCAACAGCAGCCTGGTATTAAACCATCCCAAATAATGCGCAACGAACAAAGCGGCTTTATATATGGGCCAAATTAAAATAGGCGCAGCGAGGTTGACAACCGCCGCCGACCCGGCGGCAATATACTGCCAATTTAATCCGGGGGATTCCGCTATGAGCAATTTTATCGTCCCAATGATAACGAAAACACCGGTCAAACCCCAGCCGAATGTCCGAAGTCTTTTTTTCTCTTCAGCTTGCATTCTTAATCCAATTCAAATTCTTTGCGCCAATCGGTATCGCCCTTTAATTCAGGCTGATCCTTTTTATCTAATATGAAATTGCCCATCACCAGATAGTCCATATTCGTCCGCATAAAGCAGAGATACGCATGCGCCGGACTGCATACGATGGGCTCCCCCCTGACATTGAAGGAAGTGTTGATTATCACCGGACAGCCGGTCATTTCCTCAAATTTCCCGATCATATCGTAATATTCGGGATTATCTTCCCGCGAAACGGTCTGAACCCTGGCGCTGTAATCGATATGAGTGATTGCCGGCACTTCGGACCGGGGAACATTCAATTTGTCAATCCCAAAGAGCTTCTGCTGCTCCTCCGTCATCGGCACCCGTTTATCCTCTTTAATGGGCGCTACCAGGAGCATATACGGGCTTTCAACTTCCATCTCAAAATAATTCGACACTCTTTCCCGCAGAATCGACGGTGCGAAGGGCCGGAATGATTCGCGGAATTTAATCTTCAAGTTCATAAGCGACTGCATCTCTTTGGAACGGGCGTCGCCGATGATGCTTCGGCTGCCCAAAGCCCGGGGCCCAAACTCCATCCTGCCGTTGAACCATCCGACCACTTTCCCCCGCGTTAGAATTTCGGCGACCAACTGCGGAAGCTCCCCATCGCTCACTCTACGGTGGGGGATTTTATTATCATCGATATATTTCTGGATTTCATCATCCGAAAATACCGGTCCCAAATATGAACCGCTCTGCATATCCTTTTCCGGATTCGCTTTGCGCGGATTCCCCAAGTATCGGTACCAAACATACAGCGCCGCCCCCAAAGCGCCCCCGGCATCGCCAGCCGCCGGCTGTATCCAAATACGGTCGAATACCTTTTCCCGCAGCAGTATCCCGTTAGCGACGCAGTTCAGCGCCACCCCGCCCGCCAGACACAGATTCTTCATCCCCGTTTCCTTGCGCACATGCCGCGCCATCCGCATCATCACTTCTTCGGTCACAACTTGAACCGAGCGAGCCAAGTCCATCTGCTTCTGGGTCAAAAGTGTTTCCGGCTTCCTGGGGAGACCGCCGAACAGCTTGTTGAACTTGCGGTTGGTCATAGTCAAACCGACGGAATAGTTGAAATACTTCTGATTGAGTTTGAAAGAACCGTCCTCCTTCAAATCGACCAGATTATCCAAAATCGCCTGAACATATTTCGGTTCCCCGTATGGCGCCAACCCCATAATCTTATACTCGCCGGAATTCACCTTGAAGCCGGTGTAATAGGTGAAAGCCGAATATAACAGCCCCAGCGAATGAGGAAACTTGATTTCCGCCATTATTTCCAGGGCGTTGTCCCGCCCCATACCAAAACTGGTGGTGGTCCATTCACCCACGCCATCGGTAGTGATAAAAGCGGCTTCCTGAAATGGCGAAGGGTAAAACGCCGATGCGGCGTGAGATTCATGATGTTCGGGGAACAGAATCTTCCCTTCAAAATCCAATTCCTTGGATATAAAATACTTCATCCATAATTTCTGCTTCAGCCAAATCGGCATCGCCTTGAGGAAAGAAGCGAAACCTTTGGGCGCATAAGTCAAATAGCTTTCCAAAAGCCGTTCAAATTTGAGGAAGGGCTTGTCGTAAAATACCACATAATCGAGCTCGCTCCCCTTCAAACCACCTTCCTTCAAACAATATTCGATGGCGTTCTGCGGCCAGCGGTAATCGTGCTTTTTCCGACTGAACCGTTCTTCCTGAGCGGCGGCGAATATTTCACCGTCCCGCACCAGACAGGCTGCGCTGTCATGATAAAAAGCAGATATGCCTAAAATATCCAAATTCAGTCCGTTTGTATTTCAATTTCATTAAAGAAGTTGATGAATTTTAAAGATTAATAACAGCCCTCTTCTGCAGTCGATAAATAACCTTTCACCGCCCTGGCTACCGCTTCATAGCCGTCCCGGTTAAAATGGTCGTCCGAATCGCGAGGGTAAATCTGCCCTTTGCGCGCCTCCTCTCGTAATTTATCCAATACTTCAAGGTATTCTATATTGTGCTCCAGGAAATACTCTTTCATTATTGTTCCGATTCTGCGTTCATTTGCCAAAAGCTCATCAATCATTCGGGAATTCATCAATTCCCTATTGTTTTCGATGTACTCCGCATAAACGCTTTCTTTGGTCGGAATAAATACTATAATGAAATCGACCCCTTTCTCAGAACACGCATCATTCATTCGTTTGAACAATTCTAAGGTAATGCGGAGTCCTTCTTCAATCCTCGAATCGTTCAGGTTCAGGGTTGTATATCTCCAACCGGGGTTAAATCCCGTGTCAATATGATGTTCAGCATCTTTAAAATAAGTTATCCCGCTGCTCTTTTTTATATTATACTTAATTGAATAATAACGGATTCGCTCCTTGGCGGCGGCAGAAAAATTAACCAGAAGCTGGTATAATCTGCTGTTCTGCCATAACCAGTTTTTCAACGAATCGAAGAAAATCGCCATACCCTTATTCGTCCTCCGTCTGACCGGCTTAAGACTTATTTCCGAATTCCTTAAATGCTTCCAATTATCATTCCCATATACAATATCAAACACATCGACTAAATCGTTGCCGAAATAAAACCCCACAATGATAAGTGATGGGTCGAGCTTGAACGCCTTATGCTCCAATAGATAACTGTATTGAACCGGTCCATATCCGCCCAATGAAAGGTTGTAAACGCTTCTTTCCAAGAGTTTTTCCAGCGTGCTCGGCCAGGAATCCTCCGCGAGAACATTCAGACCATAAGTCTGTGAATCTCCGATTATGACTATATCGGCCTTATCAGGTACGGTTTCATTACGGAAACCCCAGGCGTCATGACCGCCGGTGTGGGGTAATATCCTGTTTTCCAGAATATCATCCGGTACTGTCTTGCTGATTGACCCAAGAATCAGCCTGCATGCGCCTTCCGCAATAAACAAACTAAAAATAACCGAAACAATGAAAATTATTCCGGTTAATAGTACTCTCCTTCGCTTGGAATCGATTTTTTCAGTCAACTAACGCTCCTCAGTAAATTAATTTCGCGCCAAGCTAATTACCGGTGCTCCGATGCCATTCTACCGTCCGTTTCAGTCCCTCTTTGAAGGAAATCCTCGGCTCCCACCCCAATTCTCCCTTGGCTTTGGCGGCGTCGAGGTATATTTTGTAAATTTCACCAGCCCTGGCGGGCGCGTAAACCGCCTTATGTTCAAAGCCGATAATCTCCTGCAGCCCCCGGTAAATTTGATTCACCGAAGTCCCGACGCCCGATCCGATGTTGAATATCAGGTTATCCCCCTTCACCATCGCCGCTAAATTGGCGTCGACAATATCTTTCACATAGACATAATCCCGCAGTTGTTCACCATCACCGAAAATGGTCGGCGTTTTTCCGCATAACATCTGGTGGATGAAAATTGCATTTACTCCAGCCTCACCCAATGGGTTCTGCCGCGGACCGAAGACATTCGGATAGCGCAGAACAGTATAATTCAACCCATACAATCCGTGATATAGGTGAAGGTAATGTTCAACCGTATGTTTGGTAATGCCGTATGGACATTCAGGATTAACTGTGTGTTCCTCGGTCACCGGTAATTCATCGGGTTCGCCATAAACAGCTCCCCCGGTGGATGCATAAATGAATTTTTCTGCGCTATGTTCAACCGATTCCTTTATGAGGTTGATGCCGCCAATTATATTGCATTCGGCGTCGAAAACCGGTTCTTCTACTGAACGCCTCACATCCATCTGCGCAGCATGGTGATTTACAATTTCCGGCGCTTCCAAATCGAAGATTTTTCGCATCAAGGCGGCGTCTCTGATATCCGCCAAATAGAACTTCGCCTGCGGATTTAAATTCCTGGCTAATCCGGTTGACAGATCGTCGATTATTACGACCTGATGTCCAGCTTCAATCAATTCATCCACCAGGTTCGAACCGATGAATCCCGCCCCCCCGGTTACTAATACCTTCTTCATAAACCTCTGTAAAATTTAAAACGCAAATTGAACAGCTTTTCCGTGTGCTCAATGAGATTGTATGAATTACAATCGCTGTATTCCGATTATATTGCCTTGTCAACCCATTTAATCAGAGTGAACTTCTTCAACCTATCAGCCGCAGATTCATAATAAATCTCGTCCATAATCTTTTTAACGATGAACAACCCCAAACCGCCGATTTTCCTTTCAGATAATGGCGCATCCAAATCGGGTTCCTTGGTCGCAAAAGGATCGAATTCCTTGCCCGCTTCCTCCAATACAACCTTCATACCATTGTCGATAATGAACACTTGAACCCTAATCTCGCCACCTAATTCATTAGTGTAGCCGTGGATAATGGAATTGGAAACCATCTCATCAATAGCCAATTCAATGGAACGAGCTTCCATATCAGCGAACCCGGCAATTATCGCGTTCTTCCGAATGAAATCACCGATTATTTCTAAATACCTCGTATCAGCGTTGATAACCATAGAAGCAGCAAGTGAATATTCAGTCACCGGAGAAGGCCCCGGCTTGAATTCCGCTTTTAAATTGTTCTCACAGTTTGACATTTGACCTGATGATAATTTCTTCGCGATAGTCTTGAAATTTCCTGTTGCTTTTAAATCAAGGATTAAAAATATCGATAGGTGAATCACCCTCTATAGGGCAATTCAAATAACTGTTCCGTATGAACTTAATAACCATATCTCATTAGTAAGAATAAATCCTTTGATGGTTGATAATTTTCAAACACCGGCCTGCTTCTTCATATAAGCGGTCGCTTGATCGAGGGTTTCAAAGATTTGGAAGATGGAATTAAACCCGGAAATATGCAGAATTTTCTTCACAAAATCAGGAGGAGCTGCGATAACAGCCTCTCCGCCTCGAACTTTCAGCCGCTTCTGCAGCATCAATATGATTCTTAAGCCAGCGCTGGAAATGTATTCAAGCCCGGCGAGGTTTAAAATAGCGAATTTTGCCGTCTCGGGCAGCTTTTCATCAATTTGTTTTTCCAAATCAGGGCTTGAATAGGAATCGATCCTGCCTGTTACAGATATATGCGAGGAATCACCTTCCGTTGTAATTTCAACTTCCATTTCACCCTCTAATTAGTGTATTTTTTAAAAAGAAAATTCATTTTTACAATATTGGAGCAGACTATTAAAAAAACCCCCCTTGGAAAAACTCAAAGGGGGTTGAATAGATTCATAATACCCTATTCACTATAATGAGGATCTGGATCCAAGAACCAATCCAGCATCTCGATGAATACTTTGTCTACTCTTCCCATATCCTCGCCAGCTTGAACTGTGTTATCCATAAAATACAATGGGAAAGTGAAAACCGCGGTTCGATAATACAGCCTGTAGAAAGAATAGCTATAGAAATCATAATATTCATATCGAATGGCGCAGGGCTTCAAGTGCGCTTGTGAAGTCGGATTGTATTTATACTCCACCACAATCTGATCCGCTTTTTCCCAATAAACATCCGACATATAATCGACTTCCATTGAATCCCCGACTTCCCAGTATTGATGATAAGTGAACTCCACCACAATACTGTCGCTGTCCTCCCACTGCAATCCTGCCTGTGGTTCATAACCGATTTCGGCTATGTTATCCGTCTTGCTTATCAAGTAACCCTCCCAATCCTTAGTAAAGTTGTAAATCAGATTGATTTGATCGATGAAATGCTTGTTCAATTGAATTGAACAACTGGTATCGGTCGCCGTCAGCACCACCGGCTCTGTATAATCAAAATGTCCCGGAACGATATTGACCACGCTGTCTTGATAATTCACCTGGACATCATATTGACTGATGCTCACCGCTTCAGCGTATGAATTCCGCGTCACATTGTAAATCTTGGAAAATACTTGATCATAACGCTCGGTCTGAATGAAACACGCGGTCGTAGTGGGATCCGAATAGTTACCCCCAGGGCTGCTGGAATCCAAAACCTGCGAATTCTCATCGTCCACTTGAATCGGGATGAATTCGTAACTCACTAATATATCAGTCATACATTGCAAACTTACTACTTCTCCCACGCTGTTGGGTTTGTCCAAATTCATTATGCTTAGGACTTCTAATATATGTGTATCACCGGGCTTCACCCAGCATTGATAACCATTGGGCGCGGGATAAGGCGGCGAATCGTTCCAATCCATCACCAATGAATCTTCGCTGACTTCCTTGGTTACTTCCGAAAACTCGCCGGTGTTGGAATAAAAATAGTACAAAGTGGTGGCGTCCTCGTTCCTCGCCACCCAATCGACTTCCGGCAGCCCGCCAATGATGCTGGGCACACCGAAGATGATGTTGAACGAATCCACATACGCCTCATTACCAACCGTATCCAAATACGCTTCGTTCACAAACAGAGTATCGAGGAATTCAACCGCATTACTGGCGGCGGTGAATTCAAACGGCTGATCGGTGGTAGACGGCCATTGAGTCGCATAGCGCTGCATAACCTGCATATCGTTCAAGAGGGTATTATTAGTGGTGCTGACGCCGGCGCCCTCGCTGAAACTGCCGTTGAAAAGCCTCCTCCCCATAATCCACAACCGCCCGCCTGCCTTTATATAGCGGTGAAAGAGGAAATCGCGCCATTTCCCGTAATTGCCCCCCGCCGTCATCTGTTTATGGTCATCGGCGTAAAATATGACAACTTTGAACTGACTGAGGAAGGAAACGGGAACTATATCACCCAACATAGCGCTGGAATTGTCCCAATAGACCACATCCTGTCCTTCGCCCAAAGCGCCGTTGTGATCAAAGACATCTCCGAAATCATATCCGTAAATGGGATTCATTTCCGATTCCAGTCTCCTCAGCATCTGTATATAGAATGAATCCACCGCAACGCAATTGGGCAGTTCGCCGAAATTGCCGCTGTTCACCGTTTCATCATAAAGCAGAATAGACCGCGCAAAAACCGAATCACTCATAACCGGCTTAATACAATCGAAATACAACACTCCCGGTGAAGGACTCCTTTCAAAACCGTCATCGTAGGACCAAACAGTGAATTCATAAGAACCGCTTTCCAGATCCATAATCGTCACTTCCTGGTCATCGATTAGACTATCCTGCGACCACTCCCACATAGTATCGGCGAATTCACTATTCTCGTCCTTCATAATTAGATAATATTCATACAATAAAGGAATGGTATATAATTCCTTATCGTCAGGATCGTCCCCCTTCCACCGGAGTATAATGCCGGGCCAAATGGGGGTGACATTCTCCAGGCAGTAAAGGGTGTCGGTGATTTCGTAACCTAATGTGTCGGTGGTGATATAATTCAGAGTGTCGTATTCACTGTCCGGCTGCTGATCCCATTTCACCAGCGGGGTGTTCGGCGCCTGATTACTGCGGAAGAAAGTCCGGTATTTGATGGACGATGATACCCCCAAATTGTCGAAACAGCGCAAATAGAGCACATGCTCCGTAGTATCCCCTTCCTCGCTGAGCAGATAAATGGTGGTGAATGTGGTCGGAGTATCTACCCATTTGAAAGCTGGGATACTGTTGATATAACCCTCAGGATTGGCGATAGCCTCCGGCGCGAAATTCTCGTCTATATCCGCGTACGAATAATATTCCACAAACCCGTCCGGGTCGGTGCCGTACCAATTCACTATCGGCGCATAACTGAACACATAGAAGTTTGGGGTGTTGAGCTTGAAATCGGCGTAATAAATCAGGGTGTCGATGGTGAAATAAAGAGTGGTATCGCCGGAAGGTGAAACCCAAATCGAGTCGGCTAATTCGGGGTCGTCGGTTTCCCCAACTTCCCGATCCTCCATACTGCCGGTGGTCAAAGCTTGGAATATCAGCGTGGCTGGATCGTGGATTTGATAATCGACCCCTACAATCAGGATATCTATCTCGCTCCCTTCGATACGCTTGATGTAGATTGCAGCATCAGGGTCCAGCTCCACACTGAGAGTATCCCCCCATACTACCAGTTCCGGGAACTGCACCAGCTGATAAGGCTCATCAAACAGACTGAACAGGGAACTGTCCGAAGGATCGAACCCGAACAGGGTGAAGGGCATATTCAGCACCCAGGAGGAGGTCGTTGAATCAATATTACCGTCCGGCGGAGTGTTGACGAAGTTAACCGTGGGGGGAATATTCTCGTTCTTGTCCCCTATCATCTCCGCGCAGCCCCAAAAAGAGGCGGTGATGACCATCAGAATTAACCCTGTAATCAATGGAGATTTGAAAAACCTCATTGCGGCGAACCTCCCATTCTTCTCTGACTTTATGTTATAGATCATAATTCTTTCCTAAAATGTTTTTAAACGAGGAGAATAACCATTCATAAACGATAAGATTAAAAACCTTTGAATTTGTATCCCAAAGTATAGCGGTGAATGGAACCGAAAAAGCCGTAGCTGGCGTAGGCATAATCGATGCTCAATCCTATGGATTCAAACTTCAAGCCGCCCCCCACCGAAAAACCGTCCAAACCAAGCTTGCCCTCCTCATCGATAACAGGATATTCAACGAACGGGTCCTTTCCCGGAATGAGTTTTTGATCGGGGTCGATAGAATCCTCCCATTTATCGCGCGACCAGCCGTTGATTTTGCGCCCGCCTCGCAGGGAGACAATTCCCTTCCAGGTATATTCGACCCCAATGCTGATCATCTCCAAGTTATCATTGGGGTGGCTGAACTCGGTGTCTATGATGAGATGACTGTTTCTTGTCTGAATGGGTATGATTGAACCTGCGACTTTGAAATTCATCGGCATAGGGAAAGGTCCGTCCACAAAATTCATATCCCCGCCGAAATTACTCACCAACATCGCAATCACAATCCGCTGCCAGCCGGTCTCATAAAAAGTGCCCACATCGGCGGTCCAACCGTATGCGGCTTCATCGGCGAGATTCTCATTGATGAACTTGACACTGCCGCCAACGGTGAATTTGTCCGTCAGCCGTTGAGCGTAGGTGGCGCCGACAGCCAGGTCCGATGCGGTGAATGTCCTGCCGGTGCCATAGGGCATCTCCGGGGTGGTCTCTATCATCTCATCCGTCCACAACCCGCCGACCTGAAATCCCCAAACCGAATTCGTTCGGGTCATCGGGTAGACAAAGCCGACGAATTCATAATTCACCCCGGCGGGAAAATCAATGTGTGAAAATATCGCCTCAGAATGCTTCAACTGAATCAAGCCCGCCGGATTATAAAATAGAGCCGACGCATCGTTGGCGACGGCGGTGAAAGCTTCACCCATCGCCACCCCCCGGGCGCTCACCCCTATCTTTAAAAATTGCACCCCTGCCGTACCAACCTTTGCCTGCCCGAAAAGGCTGCTCCAACAAAATAACAAAATTATCAATAGCGCGAATAGGATTTTCCGCATTTTATTCTCCTCAAAGAGTTTTTACTAATCTTCGTGTCTCGGTGTCTCTCAGATTGCCCGAAAATGCAATTTCGGTGCTATTTTGCATGGCGTCGAGTCTCCGCACTCGATGCTATGTTCCCATATTTCAATTAGTCGCTGTCGACTGCGGAGAGTCGACTGCACACTTACACAATTTCCAAAAGTCTACAACCCAAAGCCTACAGCCAAGTCAAACAAATGACAAGTGACTAATAACAAGTGACATTTTCTTATCTGATAATCACAAATTTCCCGGTCTGGATTTTGCCCTTATTGCCGGGAGTGTAATCTTCAACGCTGAACAGATACAAACCCGACACCACCTGCTGAAGATTCCGGCTGTTCAAATCCCAGCTTTCACTGTATTCCGAAGCCCAGCCGTAATTATCATCGCCGGCGATATTATGCGGCACTATCGCCACCAAATCACCCGCAACCGTGAATATCCTGATTAAACACTTTTCAGGTAGATTGATGAACTCTAAACGGCGGTCGGTGTTTGGGAAGAAATCCGGCGTGCCGTCATCCTGATTCTCCCACATCAAACCCCCGCTGTATACCTGGGTGTAATCCAAATATGCGCGGTATGGATTTGGAACTACCAGCACCTCATCGTTCGGATTCCCCGAAGGAGCGACATAAACAGCATTAGCGCTGCGAGCCGTTTCCAACGGTTCCGTCCCCGACTGCGGGTCGCCGAAATCATAAGCGGTCACGCAATACCAGCGCGGGAACAACGAATGAACATTCTCAAACACAAACGCATAAGTGCTGTCTGTCTCCCGTATCTCCAAAAATCCCACATTATTTCCTACCGCCTGACGGAGATATGTTACTCCGTTAATGACCGTATCCGCCGGAGCGTTCGTTCTATTATCAGGATATGTCGCCATACTGTCGGTAACACTGAAATAGGCGAAATCCACCAAATCGTAATCCTTCACCAGCGAATAGTCGTTCTCCAGACCAGTGTTGCCTACATATATTTTATACCCCTCGAAATCCTGCATTCGGCTGAACGGATCTTGATAAGAAGGATCTTCCGAAGGGAACTTCGACCAATGCAGGATTACTTCTGTCTCCGTCAGTTCATAGCTCAATTGCGGAACCTGCGGCGGCGGAGGACCCTGAAAATCCGGAATACCATCCCCGGCGTCCAGCAGGAAGTTCCCGCTCATATAGCTCAAATCCAGAGTCCCGAATTTCTCATATTCATCTGTGAACAGACCGTCGATATAAGGCAGGGGAATTTCTATCGCCCAATCGTCTTCGCCCAAATCCAATTTACCGTTCATCTCCGTTCCGTCTTCATCGGCGCCGTAGTAAGTCCCCATTGAAGCGCCGAAATAATAGACTTCCTTGCTGTCTTCACCAGGCGCTAAAATAGCATAAAGCCCGTCAGCGCCAGTATCCTCGCCGTACCAGCCGTCGCCGGTGTCGTATTTCCCATCCCCTTGACTGCCGTCTTCATCTACAATATCTGGGTTATGGTCGTTGCCCCAGTCGAAGCACGGCGTATCCACCATCGGATTGTCATACACCCAAGCCGCCCAGGCGGCGTTGTATTTCATATCAGCGAAATCGAACTTCCCCGGGTCGATGTTGGTATTGGATATTTGAGGATTGTTCTTATCGTGGAAATTGTCCCCGCAGATATAAGCTAAGGTCATATGAAATCGCTCGCCCGGATTCAACCGGAATATATCATTCCCCGCTTCATCGGTATGGTCGAACACCCCCAACGGACCCCAGGAAATCAGATAGCGGGTATCGTAGCCGTCCGCCAAATCTGGAGCATTTTCGAGGTCTTCTATCTTCCAATGATGAGTTTCGGTGGCGAATTGCTTGGTCGCCGGATTGTAATAGTGCAAAACCTGAGGATGGCTTTCGATATAGCTGGGGTCGTCCACATAAACCTGGTCATAATCGAATTCACGGTTGGACATCACGAAGTATTTCCGCTCGTCCCCCATCGGAGTGCCGAATGTATTCGTCCAGCCCCCGGAATTATCATCCACCCAGGAGGGTCCAAAGTCCAAATCAGGATTACCGTTGGAAATCCACCAATTGAAGGTGGTGTTCAAGCGGGGATTAGGAGCTCTTACCACCCTGGTGCCGGAAACCGCAGGGGAATAAAAATCGCTGCCGCTGGTCATATCATAAGGCCTGCCGTCGTTATCGGCGATATAGGCGATGTTGATCCTGGCGGTATCGGGCGTCCCGTCGGGACGGTCATAATAGTAAAATTCCTGGAAGCCGCAGATATCATCCTGATGCCAATCGGGCTGCTCATCTCTCCGCCCCACATCCGAATCCACATACAGCCCCACATAAAGGTTCTTCAAATAGTTGCCGGCAATATTTTCCAATTCAAAATCAAAGATGATGAAATCCTGAGCGTAATTATAGGTCCAGGAATAAGTCCGCTGGTAAATTTTCAAACCCAGGGGGAAATGGGGACCGTCGACCGGGTCGTTCCGCACCCAAACTTGCTCGGTAAGAGTATCGGCGTATGCGCATATAAAATCTTGTTCGGAAACCGCATCGGGATGAGAAACGAAGTCACCCAATCGATTCCATTCATTGGGGCGGGAGGAACGCTCCTCAATGCCGTGATCAGCCCCTTCGCCGGGATAAAATTCGTGGATGAGAGGGTAAGTCCACCCTTCCGAACCTTCGGATACCCGGGGGAATTCATACCCTTCTTCCTGCACCAGCGCCCCTATCCATAGAGCCCCCATAAAAAGATACTGCACATCGGAACCGCCCGGATATTCGCATTGAGGAGCCCAGGTGCCGGGATAACAGGGGTCTTCCATCGCCCGGCTATCGCCGGGTGAATAATTACCAAAAAAGCCCCAATTAGTAATGTTCATCCACATATTGCTCTTGCGGTGCACCCGGTTGAAAACATTGGGGTTGGCGACCTGTGCACCCCGTTCAAATGATTTCCCTGAAAGAACGGGCGCAGATTCATCTTCCACATCCGCATACGAATAAAACGGATTTAAAAGCACGCAAAGCAAACCAACTATGGCAAATCTGACGAGATAGAATTTTAACTCGATGATTAATTCCAACAATTATAATATCTTACTTCGGAAATTGACTGTAGGGTGGGTTCTTAACCCACCATTCACATGTCATTCCCGCGAAAGCGGGAATC
>JABMRZ010000511.1 GCA_013202315.1 Candidatus Tariuqbacter arcticus
ATACTTTCATACTTTCATACTTTCACACTTCCATCTAATTTGATCGACAACCGAGCATCCACCACCCGGCTCTTCTTCTTCTCCGGGAAAGCGAGGAACGGATTCAAATCCATCTCCTTAATCTGGTGAAAATCCGCAACTAACTGCGAAAGGCGCAATAGACATTCTATGATAATCTCGTAGTCGACAGCTTTCTCGCCTCGAATGCCTTCCAACAGCTTCCTGCCTTTCAATGTCTTGACCATCCTTTCAGCTTCCAAATCGGTTATCGGATGGATGGCGAAGTTGACATCCTTCATAATTTCCACATAAATCCCTCCCAACCCAAACATTATGAGCGGCCCGAAAGTCGGATCTTGGGTCATACCGATGATAGTTTCGCGCCCGCCCTTGACCATTTGCTGGACTAATATGGAATAATCTGTCAGTTCCAATTTGTCAGCCTTTTCGGTCATACCGCCGAAAGCGGCGCGCAGCTCATCGTCATTGCGAATGTCCACCATCACACCGCCGACATCGGTCTTATGCACAACGCTTTCAGCCATCATCTTCAGCACGATTGGATAGCGGCTTCGGGAGAATTCCAACGCTTCATCGATTTCTTTAGTGATGATAGAATCCGGCAAAGGAAACCTGTAAGCCTTTAAAATCCTGCCAATCTCTTCGGCGTTCAACCGTTCCCGCTTATGCTCAATAGCGATATTGATGACAGATTCGACCTTTTCCTTGTCGACATCGTCGTAAGTCACGATTTTACCTTCCGGGCGCTGGGAAATCTGCCGGTACTGCACCATCGCTGCCAGCGCCATCGCCGCCGCTTCCGGATACAGATACACCGGCAGCTTCGCCTGACGCAGTATCGGAACCCCCGACCGCTCACCCCTGGTGCCCATAAAGCAGCAGATTATCGGCTTGTCCCACCCCTTTGAAGCAACTTCAGCAATCGAACGAGCGATGGCTTCAGCATCGACCGTAACCGGCGGAACGAAAATGACTATCACCGCATCGTTCAGCGGATCTTTCATTAAGATATCCAGCGTCCGCTTATAGCCGGGCGGGTCGGCGGAAGCTATCATATCCAGCGGATTGGAAAAAGACGCTTCCGGCGGCAAATATTCCTGCAGCGTTTTTATCGTCTGTTCTGAAAAATCCGCCATCTCCATATTATGGCATACCAATGCGTCGGTGACCAGAATTCCCGGGCCGCCGGCGTTGGTCATCACCGCCACTCTGTCACCTTTAGGGAGGGGCTGTTTGGCGAACGCTTGAGTCAAGTCGAACATTTCCTCGACCGAATTGACCCGGATGACACCGGCTTGGTTAAACAGGGCGTCGGTCGCCATATCCATTCCCGCCAGCGCCCCGGTGTGAGACGATGCCGCCTTGGCGCCCAGAGCGGTGCGCCCCGATTTTACCGCGATAATGGGCTTCTTGCGCACTATGCGCCGAGCCAGCTTGGTGAAATTGCGGGGATTGCCGAAGCTCTCCAAATAGAGCAGGATTATCTCCGTCTCTTCATCATCTTCCCAATATTCCAATAGGTCGTTGGCGGAAACATCGGTCTTATTACCCACCGAAGCGAACATTGAAAAGCCGATATTTAAATCCCGCGCGCTGTCCAAAATCGCCACCCCTAATGCGCCCGATTGAGAAACGAAACCCACATTTCCCTTGATTGGAGGTGTAGATGCGAAGGTGGCGTTCAATTGATAATCCGAATGCGTGTTGATTATCCCCATACAATTCGGACCCACCAACCGCATATTATATTGTTCGATTAGCTGTTTTACTTCCAGTTCATCCGCCTTATTTCCCACTTCACTGTATCCGGCGGTTATCATCACGATCCCTTTGACTTCCTTCCTGCCGCAGTCGATCAGCGCCTGATTGACCAAAGGTTTGGGAACTACTATCACCGCCATATCGACTTCATCGGGGATTTCCAATACCGAACGGTAGCATTTTATGCTGTGGATAACTTTCGCTTTCGGGTTGACCGGGAAGACCATCCCGTTGAAGCCGTATTCAATGATGGCGTGCACTATTTCCCTGCCGATGGAACCGTGCCTGCGCGATGCGCCGATAACCGCCACCGATTGGGGACGGAATATAGCATCGAGAATATTGCTCATTACTTTTAAATAGGGTTTAGGGTTTGGGGGTTAGGGGTTAGTTAAAACAAGAGAGAATTCAAATACAGATTCACAGAAATAATATGAGTTAAAATCTTTGTGTACCTCTGTCTTTGCGTCTTCGTGGTGAAGATTTTCATCTTGTTACTTGATACTTGGCACTTGGCACTTTCATACTTTCACACTTTCATACTTTCATACTTTCACACTCTACTCCCAAGTAACTCTATAAAAGTATAAACCCTCCAACACCGCATTATCATCTTCGAAGAACGGACTGTTATTATACGCTATCGGCTGTATACCCGAAGTCTCAAAATATGGCGTCTCCGACCTATATATATGATATATAAACGCATCCGGAATGGAACCCCAAATTAGCAATACACTACTGTCTGAAATAGAAATGGTCAAATCGTATATCAATTGCGGCTGCGCTCCCTGCGGATAGAAATGAGCGCCCAAATCCGCCGTCGTTCCATCCGGGTCGAAACCGCTCGCCGGATCCCCGGCGTCGATGCAGGGCGAATCCTCCTGAAGCTGAAAATTACCGGCTGTCGGATCGTAAAACAGCGGGTCGAGGAAGATATTATGGAAAATATCGCAGGAATCGCCGTTGGCGTTGACAATTGTGACTTCACCCAGTCCAGGCTCAAGCGAATCCCCAATAATATTACCCCCTTCGTTCCCAAAAATATCGCAGTAGCTTATGGAAGGTGTAGTTGAAGTATCGATGTATATTCCCCCATCACCGTTGTTGCTTTCTATGATGCTGTTGATGATAGTGGGATTCGCCTGCCATCCCATACTGATCCCTCCGCCAAAATTGGGAGTCGTATTGCCGCTTATAGTGCATCGGCTGATAGTCGCCTCTGTATAACAGATGTAAATTCCACCCCCTTCGTGTAAAGCCCAATTATCGTAAATCTCACATTCTATCATCGTTACCACTGAATTATCATTGATTGCGATCCCTCCCCCTTTGTCATTGGTAAGGTTATCGTAAATCGTGCAGTTGAGGATTGTCGGATTTGAACCATGATTGGCGCAAATCCCTCCTCCGCCTTGACCGCTTCCACTCCCGCCAATATTGCAGGAGTTATTATAAATTATACAATCGCTGATGGTGGGACTCGAATGTGTGCAGTATATCCCTCCGCCATTGCAAACGCACCAATTATCATAGATTACGCAATGCATAATCTGAGGATTGGCAGTGTTGATGTAAATTCCTCCCCCCCAGCTTGCGAAATTCCCGGTAATTGTGCAGTACGATATGGTTATATCGCAATAATAGCAGTTAATCCCCCCCAGCCTGCATCCAGTTATATAGCAATATGACAATACGCTGTTGTCATCGCAATTATCGTTGAAGACAATAGTCCCCCATAATTCAACTCCATCGGCGCATTGGAATATTATGCTGTCGCTGTTCGTTCCCGCCGCATACAAATATCCGTAAATGATAAACTGGTAATCCCCATTGAAAAGCAACACCGCCCCCGGCTCAATAATCAGCGAATCCCCTTCAGCTACATAGATATACCCCTCGACGGAATAAGTCGTATCTTCGAGCGTCCCGTTAATATAGCCGGAAATCGGCGCCTGAGCGGAGGCGGTAACGGCGAATATTAGGATGAAGATGAGTGCCATAATATTGATGGGATTATTTAATGTTTGACATTTTGCGTAGGGAACGCAGATCTGCGTTCCCTACGCACCAATTCACCGCGCATACCCTTTAATAAAAGCCTTCAGGGCAGCTTCAGGTTCGCATTTCCAGCCCAATTCCTTCAAACACCCGAAAAGCGGCGGAATCAACCGCTTCAAGTCTTCATAACCGACCGCTCCCATATGCGCTATCCTGATGACCCTCCCTTTGAGCTCTTCCTGACCGCCGGCGATTCTGAAGTTGGTCGATGCTTCCAGTTTTTCGATCACATCGGAGTCTTTGATTCCTTCGGGGAGTTCGACCACCGTAAATCCTGACGCCGGATTCACCGGGAAGACATTCAACCCGGAAACTTTAACCGCCGCCCGGAATGCTTCAGCCAGCCTCTTCGTTTCCGCCCAAACATTCTCCAACCCTTGCTTAAAGATCATCTCCAACGCAGCTTTCAACCCGCAAAATAAATTCACCGCCGGAGTGAAGGAAGTATACCCATTTCGCTGGTTTTCAATCCTATCCAGCAAATCCCAGTAAAGGCTGTGAGGTCTGATAATTTTTTCAAATCCTGCCGGCGAAACTGAAACGAAAGCCAATCCCGGCGGACACATCAAAGCCTTCTGCGAACCGCATACCGCCGCATCCAATCCCCATTCATCCTGGAAAAAGGGTTCAGCCGCCAAAGAACCGATGGTATCCACCACCACCACCGCTTCGCTGTTCCCCCTCACAACCTCAGCCAGCTTTCGAATATTGAACAGCGCCCCCGAAGATGATTCCGCTTGAGTCAGGAATACCGCTGTAATGTTCGGACGGGATTTCACCAGCGAAGCGAGCCTGTCCGGCTCCAGCGATTCCTTCATCTTGACCGCGACCGGAACCACTTCACACCCCAGCCTTCTGCAAATAGCCGACCATCGCCGTCCGAACTTTCCCCCTTCAACGCAGATAACTGTCGAACCTTCCGCGACAAAATTCACCGCCGCCGCTTCCATCCCGCCCGATCCCGAACAAGTCAGCAGTGCGACTTCCCCTTCCGTGCGGAAAACCCGCTTCAGCCCGGAAGCGCAGTATGTCACCAATTCACTAAAGGCTTTGCTTCGGTGATGGAGCGGTTCCTCTGACATTTTTTCACGCACTTCAACTGGTATATGCGCCGGACCCGGCGAAAAGAGAAAGTTATCCATTAAATTTTAATTATCAATCAACCCTGACCCGGATGAACCGGAACTAAAAAATGGTTCCTCGCTGTTTTGTATGGGTAGATTTTTTTATCTTTTGAACCGCTGATTTTCGCTGATTTCCTTCAGTTTGTTCAGCATCATCTTTGTATTTCAACGGTTCCAAATCAATCGCCCTATAGCCAACAGCCCATAGCCTATAGCCCATAGCCTCTTTTGTTTCCGAGCCTCTGAGGTGAATTTAAATTAAGGGAAGTGAGTCTGTAAGCCGAATTCTGTCAAGGACGGTCATTTATCTGGGCTGGAAGTCACCTCCCAGCTCGCGCGACCCACCCGCAGGTCGGACGGACCGGGCGAATCCGTTCCCGATAAATCGAGATTCCTGCTTATTCAGTCTCGCTCCGGACGGGGTTTACCCTGCCCCCGATGGTTACCCTTCGGGGCGGTGAGCTCTTACCTCGCCTTTTCACCCTTACCCGCTATTAAGCGGGCGGTATATTTTCTGCGGCACTTTCCGTCGCCTCGCGGCGCCCTCGTGTTACGAGGCGTCCTGCCCTGTGGAGTTCGGACTTTCCTCATCCCGATGATTCGAGACGCGACCGTCTGACTCACTTCCCTCTTCAGTTATACTGAACGAAATAAATAGTCGCGCTTTCAAGATAAATTCACAATAAAATTCTTTAATAATGCGCAAGAATTAAATTCGTTTATTATAATTATCGATAGTCACCGGCAACCGGTTCACGGTCATAACAACTTCTCGTCGATTCCCAAGTTCGCCAACTGGTCAGCCTCTCTGTTTTTTTCGCGGGGGATTTTACGGAATTCCACTTGAAAATTAAGCTGCCTGAGTAGTCTTCGCGCCTCCAAATGGAGTTTCATTATGTTCTTGCTTTTAATCTTATATTCCCCATTCATCTGCTTGACTAAGAGTTCACTATCTGAATGAACCACCAGCTTCGTCAGCCCCTCGAAATCTTTATTTGAAGAGATTTCTCTAAGCAGTTTAGTCAAAGCGGAATATTCAGCCTGATTGTTGGTTGATTTGCCTATATATTCGCTGATTTCACACCGAAAGCCACGCTGTTTATCTACAATCAATACGCCTATTCCGGAATGTCCCGGGTTTCCTCGGCAAGCGCCGTCGATATAAGCGTAACAGGTATTCAATAATGCAGCCTGTAAATTCATCCTATTTCATGTTTCAATATGTAGATTCACACTATCATTCATCATAGGTCATTTTAAGGATGAACCATCAACGACTAATGACCGATGACAATTCTCATATCCATCCATTAATGGAAGAATATTGACGATGGTCTGCCTTATCAACTTATGATATTATCAGGATTCATAACTAATATCCTGCCACAAGTCTCACAGAAGATGAAATCGCTCATATTCTCAATCTCCACTAGCCGTTGTGGGGGGATAGTGGAAAAACACCCTCCGCAAGCGCTGGTGTAGACATAAGCGACTCCTTTGCCGTCGCGAGCTTTGCGAATCCGTTCGTAGTGGTTATAAACCGGCTTTTTCAACCGGACAACCAGCTTTTCCCGTTGGTGTTGGAGATGGAGTTTTTCACCTTCCGTCTCTTCCAATTTATTCTTTAAATCTTCGTCCTTCTCCTTGAACTCTTCGCTTGCGGTGATTTGAGTTCTATGCAGTTCCTCCAGAAGCTCAGTCAATTCTTCTTCGCGGGAATAAAGCTCCAA
The DNA here is from genome assembly GCA_013202315.1 of Candidatus Tariuqbacter arcticus. Taxonomy (GTDB): domain Bacteria; phylum Electryoneota; class Tariuqbacteria; order Tariuqbacterales; family Tariuqbacteraceae; genus Tariuqbacter; species Tariuqbacter arcticus. The sequence continues at coordinate 6,698 of JABMRZ010000511.1, forward strand.
TACTTGGTTTTCGCGCTCGTTAATCCCATCTTGAACCGTATCTATTTCGGTATTGATGGCATCGTATTCTCTGTTAGTCTGCACCAGGAATAACTGTTCTTTATATTTAGTGAGTTGTTCATTCAGGGAATCGATCTCAAGTTCAAGCTGGTTCCGCTTGATCACATTCTCCTTAGATTCCCGTTCATATTCTTCGACAGCGTGCTTCCCTTCATCGAGGGTGGTGTGCAGTTTCTCCACCTGCTGGGGAAGGTCGCCCAATTCCATTTCCAATTCCATTAACTCGTCGTCAATCTGCTGTAGTTGAATCAAGTTCGATAATTCTTCACGCAAGCCGGAAACCTCCAAATTTGTTTTGTGGGCAAAGACTGAATTAATATAGACAATATAGAATTAATCTGAGAAGTCAAATAAAAAAAGTGCACTCAAAAATTATTGGTGCACTTTTAGACTGAAATCGATTATTCCCGGAGAATCACGCTCAAAGCTGTAATTACTTGAATCAATCCAATCATAATGAAACTCGCGTTGCAGGGTAAAATGAATTTCAATGAATTCATTGATATTATAACACTTATATTACTTACAAGAGTATTTATCTGCGCTTTTTAAGTGTGGTTTAAATCTCTGTGGGCCCACTAGGATTTGAACCTAGGACCAACGGATTATGAGTCCGCTGCTCTGACCAACTGAGCTATGGGCCCGGGATAGATGCGCTCGCACTATCAAATCCTGCGCTGAAGAATCTATTCGCAGCTTGAGTACAAATCCAATTGAAAAATATAAACAATATATCTCCAAAAGTCAAGAAACTGAATGCAAAATATCGCTTCCATACTTGCAGTCCACTGACAAAATTCTACCTGCGTAATTAATAAATGTTACAGTCCGGTTCAAATCTCAGTTTACCGGCAAATATGTTTCATTTCCTGCCCACTGGAATTATGTAAAACGGCTCCTTTTCCAAACCCAACTTCGCCTTCACACGCTCTTCATAAAACGCTCCCATCGGCACCGCTCCTAATCCCAGCGCCTCTGCCTGCAACAGAATATTCTGCCCAGCATGCCCAACCTCAATATGGACATACATTTCCGCCCGCTCCCCATATTTTTTCGATGTCCGCTTGACCACCCCGGTGATTATGAAAGCGGCTGAACAATTATGGATAGCCCTCTGCCCCAAAGCCGCTTCCGCCAGCGTCTTCAAGAGCTTCCCCTTCTTCAACAGCTTAACCTTGTGCCCTTTGGGTATGTAATGATAAAGCCCCGGTTCCAAGCCTTCAACCTTCTCCGCAATCAAATACACTTCCAGTGGATACAGCGCTCCCGCAGAAGGCGCGGTTCGATATAAATTATCCTTGGTAATTCCCTGCCCAGCCCATAATAGCTGTGAAATTTCCTCCAGCGAAAGCGAATCCCCGCTGTATTCCCGCAGCGACCTCCGTCCCGCCAACGCTTCTTCCAGCGATATATCACCCTTCAGACTGGGAGCAGGCAGTTTGATGACATTCCCCTTCATTTCCGCCCCCTCTATGTTTCCAACAAATGATAATGTTATTATAACGGTTATCAGTAGAATACATTTCATATTCGGTTATCCAGTTTAGTCAGCAAATTGATAATATTGGCTTTAGGCTTCAGGCTTTGGGCTTTAGTTCCTGCTATTCACATCCGACGATTTGATTCACATATTTAACAAATGCCAGTGGATTTAAATACCCGCCCTACAAAGCTCGTCATTCCGTCCGCTGTACAGCGGATCGGAATCGTTACCAATGTTATTATTAAAGATGGATTCCCGCCTTCACGGGAATGACGAAGGGGGACGGGAATGACAGAAAGGGGAGCGGAGTGGTATTGATGCTGTAACGACCTTTCGGTATAAGCTAAACGCCTCCATATGTCTAATAAATACAATCTGCTGATTAGAGTGGATAACCGATTAACTAATCTTATAAAGGTGCATTACAATTTGGGCAGTTCTTATCGGAAAGATTACCCTGAAATACTTTACCGCACATTTCACAAGTGGTTGAAATAGGTTCAGTGGCAGATGAGGATTCGGATGCATTATCACTTGATAATGTCGTTAAAGAAGCGCCGCACGCTTCGCAAAACTGACCGGAAAGGTCACCATCATAGATCTCTCCGCATTTAATGCAAGTCGTTGTTATTAAATCAACTTCAGATGGAACATCGGATGGTGGAATAGAATCAATATCTTTAGCTGTATTTCTTTCTATTGCAACCATAATTTGTAATAGTTGTCCCTGAACAACTACCAGAATTCCGATAACGCCTCCCAAAATAAAGACTATTATTCCAACTAAAAGACCTGAATCTCCACCTGATGATCCGCCTGCTATAATTGCGATAATTACAGCTAACCCAATTAAAACCCACCCTATGCCAGCAATAAAATTGCCGAGAGCATCCGTTGTTTTAAATTTGTTTGAATTTTCCATTTCTTGTCCCAATATTTAATTGACTATGCTGATTTTTCCAGCGGCTTTGAAAGTACCGCCAATAATTTTGTTATTTATATTTCTTACACAAGTCTGGTTCCGCATTTCTTGCAGAAGCTTTTATCATCCTCGTACCTAATTTTGCAAGAAGGACATACTTTCATAACTGCAACTTTCACCGCCCTAAACCTTTTGCCAAAATAAACCGCCAGCCCCACCGCCGCCATCATCATAATCCAACCCCCGGCCCAATTCGCCCAGCCTGGATAATTGCCGTAAGGTTCCATTATCCCCTTCACCAAGCTTGAAACGAGAAAATACCCCATCACCAGCGGAGTTATAAACATAATGCAAATTTCCCACCATTTCCCGATTTTTAATTCGGAAGATTCATTGACGAATTTCCTGAATTTCCCCCCGCCGAACATCCATCCTACCAATATACACTCCATAAGCGCGATGGTTACCAGCCCGAAATCATTGATATAGTGATCGACAATATCCAGCCAATATATTCCCCCTCTTGAAACATAAAATATCCCGATTGCCAAACCGATAACGCAAAGCAGAATGATGACTTTGATATGCTTACACCCGGTAGCGTCCCGCAGCGGCGTCCCGAACCCCTCCACCAAAGCGAAAGCCGAATCTATTCCCAAAGTTAAAAGCATCATAAAGAACACCACCCCGAAAAACGGCGCCCAGAAAGGGAGCTTACTGATGATGGTAGGGTAGGTAATGAAAGCCAAATTAGGCCCCGATTCCACTACTTGCGCCACCGGCAGCCCCATCTCCATCGCTAAAAACCCCAGCGCCGAAAACACCGCAAATCCTGCGAAAAAACTGAACCCGCAATTTATAAAACCGACCAGAAAAGCGTTGTTGTTGATATCGCCCTTCTCCGGCAGGTAACTGGCGTAAGCTATCAAAACCGACTGCCCCAATGAAAGCGAAAACAGTATCTGTCCATACGCCGCCAGCCAGACCCTGGGATCGGTCAACTTGGAAAAATCCGGCTGAAGGTAATATATCACCCCGTCGATAGCGCCCGGCAGAGTCATTCCCCGAATCGCTAATATTATCAGGAATATCACCGGCAGCGGCACAGTGAACAATACTACCTTGCTGACCGATTTTATCCCCTTCCACAGAATCGCCATTATGCAAATCCAGGTTAGCAGCAGTCCTAATAAAAGGCGCCATTGAATCCCTCCCAGCGACCCCGGTCCCGCTGTCTTCCCCAGCACTTGATCGTTGAAAAAAACTTCAGGATTCGATCCCCACGCCAATTTGAACGAATGCCAAATATATTCCCACGACCAAGCCATTATCGAACAATAATAAGTCACAATTATGAATGCGCACAGGCAGGACAGCCATCCCGCCCAAGCCATATAGGGTTTGATCTTAGCGAAGCTGATGGGCGCCCCGCTCCTCGCCCGCTTGCCCAAACCGAATTCGACTATCAACAGCGGCAGCCCGCAAGTGAACAGAGCGAAGAAATAGGGTATGAGGAACGCCCCGCCGCCGTTCTCGTAACAAATATATGGAAATCGCCATACATTCCCCAATCCAATCGCGGACCCTACCGCCGCCAATATGAATCCCGCGCGGCTATTCCAGTTTTCACGAGCTTCAGCCATATATAACACACCTCGTTTTATTTTAATGTATAGATTTTACTTTATCCACCAAAACCCAATAACCTAATATCCCAATAACCTAATATCCCAATAACCTAATATCCTAATATCCTAATCACCAATACACCCACCAATCATCCCCACTTATAGATATACGCCTCCTTGCTGTGATTATGTTCCGGGTTCATAAAATGGAGCAGCGCATCCACCAAGCTTGGTTTAATATGGTGAGTCTGTATCAATGGGGAAAACTGTTTTTCTATCTTCTCCAAATAGTGTGAGAGCGGTTTATGCGTATAAATCACTAAATAGATGGATTTGGGGAACTCCCTTGAGCGTTCAGCCTTCAACGAATCCGCCAACGGTTCCAATTGCGACCAATGGTGAACCACATATATTTCCGCGTCCTGACTTAAATAATACCGTGGCGGATTCATCGGATGGTCGGTGTTGACGACCACAACTTTTCCCAAATCGGGGACTCGACTCAGTTGGATCAACGATTCAACCCTGGCTTTCTGCGAATAATTGAAGGTGGTGATTATCAGCAGAATCGCATTCAGCGCCCAGAACCATCCCCACAGCCATTTCATCCACCGCTTGGCGGCAGCAACGCTTCCCGCCGCTCCGATCATACCCAAAACGATTAACGCCGGTAATATGGGCAGGATGAATCTCTCCTGCTTCTGGGGTATGATGCTGTGAATCAAGAGGAAAAACAGCGCCGCCCAAAACATAACCGGCATTTTCCTGACCCCCCGAATCATCCACCATACGAATATGAAGCTGAAAGGCGGTATAAACGCCAGCAGTATTGTCCCAAAATGTGTATAAAATGGATTAGTTACATATGAACTGATATGACCCGCTTGAAACTTCACTAAGTTCATATATGGGAATTGAAATCCGGAATAACTAAAACAGTCAATCACAATTTCTAATATCAAAGTTACAGCCACCCCCAGCGAAAAAAGCCCCGCATACCGCCATCTTCCCCGTAAAAGCAGGTAAAAAAACACCGCAATCGGTATAACCGAATTCTGGAATCGCAACATAAAGCCCAGCCCCAGCAGTATTCCGCAGAGAATCCAATTGAACGGTTTTTCGCCCTCTTCCCGCTTCAATCCGAAATCCGCCATAATCAGCCCGCCCAATATAACCGGCTGGCAAACGAATTCGGTCAGATTCCGCACCGACATAAACGGCATAATGAAAAATATCGCTCCCATCAGACCGGCGATGAACGCCGACCGCTCATCCGCATATCGCTTTACCGCAATATATATCAACGGTATGGTGATTAATGACCACAATCCGTGAAACAACCGGATGAAAAACATCATCGTATCCGGTCCGGTGATGGACAGCTTGCCCAATACCCACATATTCGCGGTTACAATATAGGGATAAAGTATCCCTCGCATTGGCGGCTTTTCGGTGTACCAGCGATTAATCCCTTTCAGCCAGCCGTCGGCAATTTCTATCGTCAGGAAATGGTCATCCGCTGCCATATAGCCTTTGGCAAAAATCACCGCTGTCAGCCTCAGAACACCAGCGATGATGACCAGCGTCCAGACCGGATGTTCACCCACCCATTTTGCGACTTTATATCTCATTATCCCTAATTCCCAATTCCTAATTCCCAATTCCCAATTACCAATTCCCAATTCCCAATTCCCAAT
>JABMRZ010000041.1 GCA_013202315.1 Candidatus Tariuqbacter arcticus
ATGAAAATTGGGTATGGATTCCCGCTAAAAGCTTGCGGGAATGACAGGCGGTAGCGGGTAAACCGCAAGTCGGTGGACTAAAGCCCACAGCCTATAGCCTACAGCCTATTTTCACAGTAAAGAATGGTAAATGGGAGTAGGCGCTTATTGCAGCAACATCGACTAAAAAATTGTCGATATGATTATTTCTAAAATACTGAATACTGAATGCTGAATACTGAATTGAAAAATCGGCGGTTCAGAGAGAAAAATCTAACCTCACAAAACAGCGAGGAACCACATAACCGAACTTGGTAATTGCGGGACTATCAAGAACACTCATAGATAACCGCTTCCATTATTTCCCTATGTACCGCCCTATTACTGCAGACTATATTTTTCATCGCCATCGACCATCCCCGCCCTTCGAAATCGGAAACCTTCCCCCCAGCCTCCTGGATGATAACCGTTCCCGAAGTATTGCTGAATGGGTCGGTTTTCACCGATATCTTACCGTCCATTCTGCCGCAGGCGATATAGCAGGCTGTCAGCGCTCCGCTTTCAAATATTCTGACCCCCCTCGTCAGTTTAGCTGTCCTGTCGCATATCATTAGACTGAGGTTGAATTGTTCATTGTTGTAATGGCAGCTTAAACCGATATTGATTATGCTATCGGAGAGGATGTCGTTTTGGGACACGGAAATTCTGGTGTTGTTTAAGAAAGCTCCCTCACCGGCGACAGCGCTATACATCTCACCCTGCAGCGGCGCATATACTATCCCCATCACCGCCTGCCCCTTATGCGCCAACCCAATCGAAACGCTGAACAGCTCCAATCCGGCGGTATAATTCACCGTCCCATCCAGCGGGTCGATTATCCAAAGGTAGTCTGAATGAGCGTATCCTTCATATCCCGCTTCTTCGGAAAAAAAACAGTGTTCGGGGAATTGAACTTTCAGCCGCCGCAGGATAATCTCTTCAGCCCCCAAATCGGCTTCGGTTAGAATGTCGTTTCGATCTTTGCTGGAAACACTCTCAACTTTGCCGAATTTGGACATTAGAAATTCGCCCGCTTCTTTCGCCGCCTCCAACCCCGCATTTAGATATATATTCATTGACAGCAACCAGCTTACATACTACGGTAAGAATGTAACTAATTCAGATTCCAAGTGACAAATGACTAATGACCATTGATAATTCTATCAATCCACCAGCTTCGTTTTCTCCCCTTCCGTCCTGGCGATGATGACCGCCCCGCAGGAATCAGACCATAAATTGACCGTAGTCCGGCACATATCCAAAATCCTATCGGTTACCATAATCAACCCGATGCCTTCCAGCGGCAGTCCCACAGCCTTCAGTATTATAGCGATAGCCACCAGCGAAGCCATCGGCACCCCCGCCACTCCGATCGAAGTCAACAGGGCGGTGAAAACTATCACCCATTGGGTGAAGAACGACAGTTCTATCCCGTAAACTTGAGCGATGAACATCGCTACCACGCATTCGTAGAGCGCGGTTCCGTCCATATTGATGGTCGCCCCCAGCGGCAATACAAACGAAGTAGTCCTATTGGAAACGCCGGAATTCTGTTCCACGCACCGCATTGTAACCGGCAGAGTGGCGTTGGATGAAGCAGTGGAGAACCCGGTCAAAAGCGCTTCCGTCATCGACTTTACATGTCGGAATGGATTTTTAATCCCTCCGATGAACCGTAATAACAGCGGCAGAGTGATGCATGCATGAATCACCAGCGCCGCCAGCACCACCAGGAAGAATTTCAACAGCGACCCGAACGCCGCAAACCCGACCGTCGCCACTATTCCAGCTATCAGCCCAAATATCCCCACCGGGGCGAAATACATTATGAATTGAGTCATTTTCATCATTGCCTGGAACATATACTCGAAGAACTTGGTGAAAAACTTCCGCCCTTCTTCAGGCAGTCTGGTGATGAAGAACCCGAACAGTATGCTGAAGAATATCACCGCCAGCATATCCCCTTCAGCCATCGCCTTCACCGGATTTTCCGGTATCATTCGGAGCACGATTCCCCATACGGTTCCCGCTTCCGCGCCGGAAATCTCAGGTGTTTCGGACAAAGCCAGTTCCGTCCCCACTCCCGGCTGAAATATATTGACCAGCGCCAATCCGGTGATGATGGCTAGTCCGCTGGTGAGCATATAATAGAATATCGTCTTCAACCCCAGCCTTCCCAGATTCTTGGAATCGCCGACCCCTAAAACCCCGGCGGTGATGGACGACACGATCAGGGGAACGATTATCATTTTTAACAATCTCAGGAAAATATTTCCCAAAGGTTTGGCGATGGGCTGAATCTGTTCCCCGAGCAATCCCCCGGCGGCAATTCCTAATACGATTCCGATGAAAATCCAATGTGTGAGCGTCAGTTTTTTCAGCATATTCTTCCTTGTAATATAGTTACTGATTGAAAATGTGATGTCTACTCGCCATCCTGTTCATAGTTTTCGGTTCATGGTAAATAATGGTGTCAATATAAGTCTGTGAAGTCAAAAAATCAAATTCACAATCCCTAACCCCCAATTCCCAATTCCTAATTCCCAATTCCTATCCCTAAAATACTTGCTTTTTATCAATAATAAAGCTATATTTATAGTTTATTATATTCAGCATAAGGTAACTTTAACGGGTCGAGTATGAAAAAGCGACACACATTCAGGACTATGGTAATATTTTTTTTCATAGTTCTTGCACTCTATTACATTATCCCCACCTTCACCTTGAGTACGGTGGAACAGCAGGAACGGGATAATATAACCGAATTATCATTGTTGACCGGACTTTCCGAAGCGGATATCTATGCCGACATTTACCGCGATGACATTGATTTTATCTATAGTCTGACCGAATTGGGGCTGTCGGCTGACATCCTTAAACAAGCGGAAGAGATAGTCAATTACCTTAGAGATGAACTTGACGATAAATTGGTGAAAGCGCGCGGTTCCGCCATCAAACAAGGGCTCGACCTTCAAGGCGGAATGCATCTTGTGTTGGAAGTCGACCTGCTCCGCCTGATGGATAACCTTACTCGCAAGAAAGACGACCAATACTACCGCCTGAGCGGTCAAATAAAATCCGGTCTGGAAGATGCCGATGTCGATTTCTATGATTTACTTACCCGGGTCTTCAATGAACACAATGTGCCCTTGAACACCTATTTCGGCGACCTTCGTGATGATGAAAGCGATATAATCGCTATGATGAAGCATGAAGCGGGTGACGCGGTTAATCGGTCGCTGGAAATCCTCCGCAACCGGGTTGACCAGTTTGGCGTATCCGAACCCTCAATTCAGAAGCAGGGCAACCGCCGTATTGTGCTAGAACTGCCCGGTGTTCAAGACCCCGCCCGCGCCCGGCAATTGGTGGGGAAAACGGCGCTGCTGGAATTCAAGCTCCTCGCCGAGCCGGACAAGACCCAGAAAATGCTCTCACAAATCGACCGATTCCTGAAGCAGGAGATGCTTCGCAAGGCTAAGATCGCCGAAGGCGACACCTCTGCCCTCGATTCTTTATTCATCGAAGCATTTGCTGACACCGCCGCTGACACAACGGAGGCGGCAGCCGATACCGCTGAAGTCGATCAGAAGGAAAGTCAGGATGCGGTGGTCGATGTGAAAGACCTTTTCGGCGAAGAGACCAGCTTCTCCGAATCCGACACTTCTCTGCTGGTCGATTCCGATTTGATGGATGAACATCCCTTTTATACCCTTATGCGAAATGTGGAGAACGACATCGGGGTTCCCGAACAGAATTACAGTGTAATCAATCGCATTCTTCACCGCAACGAGATTCAGGAACTTATCCCTTCCGAATATCATTTCCTCTGGTCAAAAGACGCAAAAACGGCTCCGGACGGGAATAAATACTATCGTCTATATTATTTGAAGCGGGAACCTGAATTGACCGGCAAATATCTGCGCGACGCCCAGGTGCAGATTGGCGGCGGCAACTCGCCCGGATCCGCCGGATTGCCCATTGTGTCCCTGGAAATGAACCGTCAAGGAGCCCGGGTATTCTCCCGCGTAACCGGCGCCAATGTGGGAAAGCCCCTGGCGATTGTGCTCGATAATAAGGTGCATATGGCTCCCAATATCAGAACTAAGATTCCCGACGGCAGAGCCGTCATCGAAGGCGCGGATGATATGAATGAAGCCAGGGATTTGTCGATTGTGCTGAGAGCCGGAGCGCTCCCTGCTCCGGTAGATATCATCGAAGAACGCACTGTTGGTCCTTCTTTGGGGCATGATTCTGTCTCCAAAGGCACCTTCAGCGCCCTCGTAGGTTTAACTTTAGTTATTCTGTTCATGCTCTGGTATTACCGCATCGCCGGAATTATCGCCGATATCGCCCTGGCTCTAAATATGCTGTTTGTGATGTCGGTATTGGCGGGTTTCCATGGTACTTTGACCCTTCCCGGAATCGCCGGCATTATCCTCACCATAGGTATGGCGGTCGACGCTAATGTGCTCATATTCGAGAGGATTCGAGAGGAGTGGCGCACCGGCAAAACGGTCAAAGCTTCCATCGATGCCGGCTACAGCCGCGCTATCGTTACCATCCTCGACGCCAATATCACCACGCTGATAGCCGCGGTGGTGCTTTACCAATTCGGCACCGGTCCCATCAAGGGTTTCGCCTTGACCTTGATGATTGGCATCATCGCATCAATGTTCACCGCCATAGTGGTCACCAGGGCGGTCTTCGATTGGATAACCGGCAAATTCGCTCCCAAGACTCTGAAGATATGATAATTACTTCAATGAAAAACTCAAGTTTAGCTTATGACAAGAGATGATCTAATAGAAATGGCGCTTTTGCGGCTGAAAGATGCGAGAGTCTTATTAAGTGAGGGGAATTATTCTGGCGCTTATTATCTTGCTGGATATGTAATTGAATGTGGATTGAAGGCTTGTATAGCAAAAAAGACCATACAATATGAATTTCCCAATCTACAGACTGTAAGAAAAAGTCACACTCATAATCTTGAAACGCTGGTTATCGTTTCCGGTCTTAAATCGAAATTGCTTGATAGAATCAAGATGAATCCGGTATTTGGCAACAATTGGGCGATTGTGATTGACTGGACCGAGGAAAGCCGTTACGAGCAATTTACTCATAAGAATGCAATTGATATTATTTCAGCCATTATAGATAAAGAACACGGAGTATTAGAATGGTTAAAACTCTTTTGGTAGAACAAGATATTTCTGACGGCGAGTCATTAATTAAAGCCATTGAAGAAACAGGTTTTCAGATTAAAGCCGCATTATGGTATTACTTTCCTGAATCTGAAACATGGCGTTTAATAATCGCTTCGCCCGAATATGACAGAAAAGGCTCCAAGGAGGTTTATTCCATCATTCATTCTATATTATTGGAAGTTCAACCTCCAATTGGACTTGATATTACAGATATTTCTGTTGTAAGTCCCAATAAAGACATCATCAAAGTCCTTACGGATATATTCGGGGGAGGAAAAGATGTCTGGCGTATGAGGTTGGGGCACCAAGTTATTGGAAATATATATATTGATGATGCTATATTATATCGTGTTTGATTCTATTCTTTGAAGCAGCGGCCTATGAAGAGGGTCGCATGTCTTGTACAAAACTGATATTATGTCCGACAATCTCGCTTATTCCTGGTTCCGGCTCTTTTCAATCGAGGGCTTGGGTCCCGCGAAAATCCACCGCATCCGCGCTCGAGCACGGATGAACGGGTTGACAATAACCGATATTTTTCAATTAGCTCAAACCGATTTTGAAAAGGTTTTCGCACCCAGCGGTGCAGAAATTTATTTCGCTTTACATAACCAGTGTATAGAATCGACTGACCAGCAATACAACTGGCTTAGGGAAAACGATGCTGAAGTGATTCATCTTGATCACACGCTTTACCCTGAACGGCTGTTGACAATGTTCCTTGACAGCGCCCCGGTTCTGCTCTTCGCCCTCGGAAAATTGGAATTGCTGGAATGCGACGGCGTCGCCATTGTCGGTTCGAGAGAAGCGGAGCCGGCTGCCCTCGATATGAGTCGTGAAATCGCCGCCATATCCGCTGAAAGCGGTTGGAATGTGGTGTCCGGATACGCCAGGGGGATAGACACCGCCGCCCATATTGGCGCTCTGAAAGCCGGAGGCGACACCACTATGATTCTGAGTACTGGACTGCACAATTTCTACCTTCGCTCAGCATTGAAGGAACTAAGCAACAGGGATAACAGCCTAATCCTTTCGCAATTTCACCCCTTAGCTCAGTGGGAGAAGCATCACGCCATACTGAGGAACCAGCTTACAGTCGGACTGAGTAAAGCGGTTGTGGTCGTCCAGGCAGCCGAAAAGAGCGGTACCCTAAACACGGCGAATATAGCGCTGAAGGCTGAAGTTCCCCTGCTGGTGGTCTCACCCGATCTATTTCAAACTCCGCCTGCGGGAAACATTGAAATCATCGAGCGAGGCGCGATTGAGATGAAAAGCATATCTGAAATAGAGAAGCACCTGAAACGAATTCAAGAAGAAACCGTTAGTCTCAGACGGAGAGAATCTGACAATACCCGCACATTACCGCTTTTTTAAAATCGTCCAATGCTTTTTCAGGGGTCTTCATTTGACCGCTTATACCCGATAATTGATGCGAGGGCCTGAATCGTCCATAATAGTTAACTTAGATTATAAAATCAAAACAAACATATCTAAATAATTAACACATATGCAGTTTTTTAAAAACCCCAATTTTGATTTTCAGAGCAGACGCAAGTCGGCTTTCATCATTTCCGGCGCCCTGATTTTCATCGGTCTGATTTCCTTGATTCTGCACGGTGGTCCCAAGTATTCCATCGATTTCTTGGGAGGTTTATCCATCCGCCTACAATTTGAAAACCCGGTGTCCGAGAGCAGTGTGAGAAACGCCCTCGCAACCGTCGACTTAGGCGGCAGTGAAGTCAAGACTATCAAGGAAATAGGAAGTGAACCGGACATTCTAATACGGGTAAAACAGGAAAGCGCCCAAACCGACGCACAAGAGTTAGTTAAGAACGCTATGATGGAGTATTTCCCCGATAACGATTTCGAAGTGCGTTCGGTTGACCGGGTCGGGCCGAGAATTGGTTCCGAGCTGCGCGCCAATGCGTTCTTAGCGGTCCTGGTGACTTTGGTACTCATCCTGATATACCTCTCATGGCGGTTCGAATTCAGATTCGGCGTTGGCGCTGTGGCGGCTCTATTTCACGATGTCCTCATTACCCTGGGCATCTTCTCCATCCTGAACTTGGAGATTTCTCTGGCAATTGTAGCCGCTTTCCTCACCATCGTGGGTTATTCTCTGAACGACACCATCGTAGTTTTTGACCGCATCAGGGAAAACTTAAAGAAGCATTCCACCGACCCCTTGGAACATGTGATTAATCTCTCTATTAACGAAACAATATCTCGCACCATAGTTACATCCGGGACTACTCTTTTAGTTGTTCTGATGCTCTTCATTTTTGGCGGGCAGGTCATCCACGATTTCGCCTTCGCATTGCTCATCGGGGTTGTAATTGGAACTTATTCTTCGATGTACATCGCCGCCCCTATCCTACTCGAATGGCGGAAACGGGAAACATTAAAGAAGAAGCGATCCCGGCGCTAACAGTAGAAAACTGTTCGCATAACAAACTCCGGTTAAATAGCGTAAAAAAACCGGAGTTTTTGCCGTTCTTAATTAAACCTCGAGGCTTCAATGCCCTTGAATGTGATTATCGGCGCTCAATGGGGGGATGAAGGTAAAGGGAGGATAGTCGACGCTGTCGCTTCTGAAGCCGATGCTGTAGTCCGGTTCCAAGGCGGCCCCAACGCCGGTCATACTGTGTATATCGGTGAGGAGAAATATGTATTCCACCTCATTCCGATGGGCATCCTCAACGAGGGGACTCTATGCTGCATAAGCCTGGGGGTGGTTGTCGACCCGATTATCCTTTTGAATGAAATCATCGAACTTGAACAGAGAGGCATACTTGTTAAGGGAAGGCTCTTAATCGACCCCAGATGCAGCCTGATTACACCTGAACATATAAAAAGAGATAAAAACAGGGAGCACAGCTTAGGACAAAGAAAGCTGGGAACAACCCAGCGCGGCATAGGGCCCGCCTTCTCCGATAGAGCCGGTCGAGTAGGATGGCGCTTAGGGACCCTTATCGGAAAAATCGAAAGCGGGGAAACGCTCGGACTACCGGAATCATACCTCGATGCCTGCCTTAAACTGAAGTCCAGCCTCGCCGATGTCAGCCTCATTATTTACAATATGCTGAACGAGGGCAAATCGGTAATCGCCGAAGGCGGTCAAGGGACAATGCTTGATCTGGGGCTGGGTACTTATCCTTATGTGACTTCGACCAACACGGTAGCAGCTGCAGCGCCGGTCAGCCTGGGATTAAGCCCGCGCTCGGTCGATTCTGTGATTGGAGTATTGAAAGCCTATGTGACCCGTGTGGGCGAAGGTCCTTTCCCGACCGAAATCGAAGGCGCCGCCGCAGATAAAATGAGGGAGGAAGGCGATGAATACGGCGCCACCACCGGGCGGCCGAGGAGATGCGGATGGTTCGACGGTGTTATCGCAAAGTACGCTGCGCGGGTGAATGGAATCGATGAATGGGCGCTGACTAAACTCGATGTCCTCGACCATTTTGACCCCATCTTTGCCGCAGTCGCTTATGAAATAGACGGTGAAAGAGCGGACGAACTGCCCCTCAACACCGATACAATCTATAAGGCGAAACCGGTTTATCATCGGTTCCCAGGCTGGAAAACTTCTACTCGGATGGCACGCAAGATTGAAGATCTTCCCTTCGGAGCCCGCGCTTATCTCGATTTCATTCAGGAATTCACCGGCGTAAGGTTAGGCATCGTTTCCGTGGGCTATGAGCGAAAGTGTATGATCAGGCTTGAAAATTGATTTTCCATTTAAATTTTGCTAAATTCTGATTGATTAAAGCACAATTCAATTGACCTATGGTGAATTTGGGGGTGTAGCTCAGTAGGTAGAGCACCGCCCTTTTAAGGCGATGGCCGAAGGTTCGAATCCTTCCACCCTCACAATAATTAAGCCCTTGATATTCAAGGGCTTTTGCTGTTTTAAAACCTTAATTTGGAGAATTTATAGTGATTCCCAAAAAGAATTTCTGATTGTTTAAGAAGGGACAATTCATGAATTACCCCTTTAAATTATAAGATACTGTTTTGTAGGGATTTGATAAATTAAACCTATACCACAGACATTTCTTGAAACTTTGGTATTATTGCTGAAAATACAATAAGTGGAAAGCCATTGAATAGGCTGTATAACTGATAATCTAATAATCGGCGATAGTAGGGTTATTTCGATGTCCCTAACTTAAGCAGCATGCCCCTGCCTCCCTTCACCTTCAAGGGTTTCACCAATTCCAAACCCGCCGAAACCGCCTCGTTCAGGATTTGTTTAAATTGGTCCTCCTTTACATGATGCTTGGGCTCGATTATCATAAAATGAGCGTTTGGCTTAAGAATATCCACCACCTGACTCAGGAACCTTTTGCGGTCGGGTATTTCATGCACCATATAGAACGCAAGTGCAAAGTCCACTTTATCATCGGATAAACCGATGTCGTTTTCCTTGCATTGATGGAGGGTTATCCTATCCAAGACCTTTTTTTTCGCGGCAAAATCTCGTGTTATGTTCAGCATTTCCTCTTGCAGGTCCACGGCAATCACCCGCCCGTTTTTCCCCACCATTTCGGCAAGGGATACCGCGAAAAAACCGCCGCCGCAGCCTAAATCGATCACCGTATTATCTTGATGCACATAGTCTCCCATAATTTCCCTGGGATTCTGAATCAGTTTGCGTAGCGGGCTGTTCAACCATTTTACTACAGATGGCGGGCATATATGACCCATTGCTTCCTCAGACAATATAAGCTCCTTTAGCTTAAATTTATTATTCTTAATTATCGGCAATCATCCCTACCTAAAACGACCGTAGTCTATATCAAACAAACTTGGTCATTCCCCTCGCTACCGGTATGCCGGGACCGCAGTGGAGTAGTGTTTCAAATATTTATAGCTAATGTTTTATTTGTATTCATTCGGGGTAAATTGTTTTGAATTACCCACATAATACTACTTTGTTAAGTCACAAAAATCAAATAAATTATAACGCTTTTCAAATGTAGTAGGGGCGTTCAATTGAACGCCCCTACAAGGCATAATTCAATTGAAACGCACGAATTATATTCTCGTTAGAGCCTACGCCTCGTCCGGGACTTCGCCCGGAAGAGGGGGCTTCGCAGTTAGACACTAGAAATTGGAAATTTAAGAGAGAAACCCTCATGCCGGATCCCGGCACAACTTAGAATGAAAATAGAGTATGGAATCCCGCTAAAAGCATGCGGGAATGCCAGGAGCGGGCAGCGAAAA
>JABMRZ010000512.1 GCA_013202315.1 Candidatus Tariuqbacter arcticus
CATCCGCACTACATCAAACCATATTTACAAGCTAAAAGTAATATTAACAATTACCTGACCAGACTACATAACCGATTACATCATCTACTCAGAATCCTTCTCTTTTGAATTTCCAATTTCCAGCGAGCAGGGTGGATTCTTAAACCGTTATATAAATCCGCTTAATCTGTTGTGAATCTTAAACCTCATCATTCATCACTCATCATTCATTGTATGTGGTCGACTCTCCGCAGTCGACACCTTTCATTAGTGAATCAATCGCTTTTGTGTCTTTTAGGTCTGGGGTTTTTGCTTTTAATGGAGAGTTCGCTGTATATTTATCTAACAGATATCCAATTTGGTCGATGTATTACAAGCAATAAGAAGGGATTTTAAATACTATAAATGGAAATGATTAGACTGCTGTTTAAAATAGGGTTCATCTACCATAAAGCGGCGATGGATCCGTTAATCGATGCCTTCGCCGGTGATCCGAAGTATGATATTGCCATTTCACTGGAGGAAGAACGGATGAAGAAATGGGGGATTTTCAACCGCCCTGCGGGCGATAAATTCGGAAATATCATCGACGACGGACGGTTCAGAATCACCGATGAAAACGAGCGTTTCGATGTGATAATCGTGGGCGACACCATCAGAGACGCGGCTAAATACGGCGGGACGCTCCTTTGCTTCATCAATCACGGCACCGGGATAAAGAATATTCTATACCGCAATTTGAAGCGCCACGCCGGAACTAAATATATGATTTTCGTCGAGGGGGATTATCGAGTTGAGAAATTGAAGGAATCGGGATGTTTGGGCGAAAGCGAAGTTTTCAAGGTCGGATTGCCCAAACTTGACCCTTACTTCCTGGAAGGGTATTTCAATCGGGAAAAGATATTGTCTAAATATAATCTCAATCCAAAGAAGAAAACGGTACTTTTCGCGCCGACCTATAAACCGACTTGTATGTATGAAGTCAAAGACCACATTTTCACTGAGACCAGGGATTATAACCTCATCATCAAGCTCCACCATTACAGTTGGATGGGGAAATACGCCCCTCACCGCCAGCACAAGATGTTCGAGAAGCGGGTTGCCGAATATCCTCACAGCGTTCTAATTCCGGTGGAGGATTACAATATCCTGTCGCTGATGGCGGCGGCGGATACTCTAATCAGCGAAGCTTCCAGCACGGTATTCGATTTCCTGGCGATGAACAAGACCGGGATTATTTTCGATTTGGAGTATGAAAAAATGAAGCATTCGAACGGGGAATATGTTTTGACCACCGATAATCGTGAATTCTTAAAGGGAGCTTTCGTCCATATCAATAAGCCTTCACAGATTTCAGATGCTATAATGCAGGCTTTAAATCCCACTAAAGAGATGATTGAATTGGCGGATGGGTATAGGAAATATTTTTTTCATCGACTTGACGGGCGGGCGTCTTTCAGGGTCAAAACCGAAGTCGAAAGACTATTGAAAGAGGGGACGCATTTTAGTATAGTGTGAAAGTATGATAGTGTGAAAGTGTGAAAGTATGAAAGTGTAAAAGAAAACAATAAAAGGTGTTTGTCGAAAAATGAAAGCGATAATCATAGCCGCGGGGCAGGGGAAGCGGTTGCGAGGCATTTCCGGGGATATTCCCAAACCACTGATTCCAATCGGGAATGTCCCTCTGTTGGAGCGGATAATCGGGATTTGCAGGGATTCCGGGGTCGGCGATTTCGGTATGGTGGTGGGCTATAAACATAATTCGCTGGAAGATTATTTCGGGGATGGGAGTAAATTCGGAGTGAATATCGAATATGTGTTCAACCCGGAATGGGAGAAAGGGAATGGGGTGTCTGCATATATAGCTTCGGAGATGGTGAGAGGGGAGGAATCATTTCTTTTAATGATGTCGGACCATTTAATCAACCGGGATATTATAAATAGATTATTGAAAGACGATTCTTCCTGCAATTTGCTGGCGGTGGATCGGGATATTGAGCGCATATTCGACTTGGATGACGCGACCAAGGTTCTATGCGAGGGGGATAATATAATGGAAATCGGTAAAGAGATTCCCCATTATAACGGGTTAGACTGCGGGATATTTCGCTTGAAATCCAATTTCTTCGGCGCGATGGGGGAAGCGCTTGCAAGCGGCAGCGACCAGCTTTCCGATGGAGTTCGAGTGTTAATCAACCGGAGGGATTTCAAGGCGCATTTTATATCCACAGATGCGCATTGGCTGGATGTGGATACGGAGGAGGCTTTTCGTTTTGCGGAGGGGAATTTGGAGTTGTATTGTTAATATAATAGAATAATTTAAAATGCAAGAAGATGGAAACTATAGAAATAACACCAAAAACCTACGAGCGTGATAGGCTATATGAAAAGTATGAGGGATTGATTGAAACGGATTTCAATCTTAACCGCACTCTCGTCAGTTATCAAGCTAATAAGAATGAACCATTTATCGGGTGGTTCAAGTTCAAAGAAGGCTTTTCACAAAAGCTGATAAGATATTTCATCGACAAATATCATCCCAAACCGGGACACATATTCGATCCCTTCGCTGGAATTGGCACAACTTTATTTGCGGCGAGAGAATTGGGCTGGGATGCGACCGGTGTAGAATTGTTACCCGTGGGAATTATAGCTATGGAAGCCCGATTAGCTGCAGACCAAGTCACTGGCGATGAATTGATTGAGGCGATTCAAGAATTCAAAGATAGATTTGATGAATCGAGGAATCCTGCTTTTCAAATTAAGCACATTCCAATCACCAAAGGAGCATATTCGGAAGAAACTGAAAGAGCTTTATGTAATTATATTGACTATTGTGAAACAATCGGAGAAAAATTTATTAAAACGCTTTTTAAAATCGCAGTGTTTTCTATTTTAGAGGAAATTAGTTTTACCAGAAAAGACGGTTCATATTTAAAATGGGATTACCGAGCGGGCAGAAGGGTAGGTAAGAGAAAATTCAATAAGGGCAGGATTTATTCATTCAAGGAAGCCATCGATAATAAATTAACTCGAATTAGTCGGGATATGAATTCAGTAGATAAATCTGAATTGCCTCTATATATAAAAATGACAGATTTTAAAGACAATATCCCTGCTATTATTCAAGGGTCATCGTTGATGAAGCTGCCCGAAATAGACGATAAATCATTCGATTTCATTATGACATCTCCGCCATACTGCAATCGTTATGATTATACCAGGACTTATGCTCTTGAATTAATCCTTTTGGGTTATGATAATGATGATATAAAAGATTTAAGACAAAAAATGCTCACCTGCACAGTGGAAAATAAGGAGAAAATCGATATGTTGCGAAATCTTTATATACGATTGGGAAAATATTCAGACTTTGAGGAAATAATTGCTGTCTACAATGATAACAAGGCGATGCAGGAGGTGAATTCTGTTTTGGATGAATTGAATAATCGAAATATACTAAACAACAAGTTGATTCCGAGGATGGTAAAGAATTACTTCTTAGAAATGGCATTCATTATTTTCGAAATGGAAAGGGTTCTCAAACATAACGGAATTGTAGTAATGGTCAATGATAATGTGAGGTATGGAGGTGAAGAGATTCCGGTTGATCTGATACTCTCAGATTCTGCAGACAGCTATGGCTTTACAGTCAGAAAAATATGGACGCTCCCTGTTGGCAAAGGAAACAGCAGTCAACAGATGAGCGATTATGGCCGGACAGAACTTCGTAAATGTGTATATATTTGGGAGAAGGAATAAATGCTAATCGATTCTTCACTTAAGTCAGCAAATTTTTAATATTAGATTTACCCTGAAAATAGGCTATAGGCTGTGGTCTATAGGCTATAGGCTTTAGTC
>JABMRZ010000042.1 GCA_013202315.1 Candidatus Tariuqbacter arcticus
CCTTAAAAGCGCAATCACAATAACCAAAGCCCATAGCCCCCAGCCTATAGCCTATTTTCATGGAAAACTATAAAATACTCATATTCAAATAAGAGCGTTTATTGATAAGGAAAGTGCTCATAGCCAATCGGGGTGAGATTGCCTTGAGAATAATCCGCGCCTGCCAGGAAGCCGGATTGGAAACGGTAGCGGTCTACAGTCAAGCCGATACCGATTCTCTGCATGTTCGTTTTGCGGATGAAGCGGTGTGCATCGGTCCCCCCGCCAGTTCCGACAGTTATTTGAATATCAATCAGCTTTTATCCGCCGCTGAAATTTCCGCTGCTGACGCCATTCACCCCGGATATGGATTCTTGGCCGAGAATGCGAATTTTGCGGAAATGGTGGAAAGCCTGGGCTTCAAATTCATCGGTCCCCCTCCTCAAGCCATTGCTATGATGGGCGACAAAGCATTGGCTAAACGGACAATGAAGGAAGCGGGGGTACCTGTCACTCCCGGAAGCGAAGGTGTATTGGATGATTTCAAACATGCCCGGCAAATGGCGGCGGAAATCGGCTACCCGGTGATGATTAAAGCCACAGCCGGGGGCGGCGGCAGGGGAATGAGACTGGTAAGAAACGAGTCCAACTTGGAAACTGCTTATGAAATGGCGCGCTCCGAAGCGGAAATCGGATTCAATAACCCCGATTTATACATTGAAAAGTTCATCGAAAATCCTCGACATATAGAAATACAAATCCTCGCCGATTCTAAAGGGAATGTTGTATATTTGGGTGAACGAGATTGTTCCATTCAAAGAAGACATCAGAAACTAATCGAAGAGAGCCCTTCGCCTGCGGTCACGCCCGAACTGCGCCGCCAACTTGGCGAAGAAGCTGTTAGAGCCGCTAAAGCCGCCGGCTATGAAAGCGCCGGGACAGTCGAGTTCCTGCTGGATAAAGAGGGGAATTTCTACTTTATGGAAATGAACACCCGCATCCAGGTGGAACACCCGGTCACGGAAATGGTCACCGGAATGGATTTATTGAAGGAACAATTGTATATCGCAATGGGAAGGGAATTGAGTTATGGACAGGAGGATATTAGAATCAAGGGGCATGCTATCGAATGCCGCATCAACGCCGAAGATCCCGACAATAATTTCCTACCCAATCCGGGATTAATCGAATCGCTTCATATTCCGGGGGGACCTGGAGTCCGGGTAGACACTCATATTTATCAAAGCTATGTGGTGCCGCCGTTCTATGATTCGCTCTTGGCGAAACTGATATGCTGGGGCAACGATAGGGAAGAAGCGAGGGTACGGCTACACCGCGCCCTGGAAGAGATGGTGGTCGAACCGATTACTACGACCATCCCTTTTCATTTGGAAGTTGTGAATCATCCTAATTTCATTGCTGGTGATTTCGATACCGGCTTCCTCGATATATGGAAAACATAAAATTAACATCAATAATATCAATCAATAACAATTACTAAACAAATGGAGAAAAGTATGGAAATACCAAAAGACCTATATTACACCGAAGAACACGAATGGATAAGAGTCGAGGGTGATGTTGCTATCATCGGCATCACCGATTATGCCCAGGATGCGTTAAGCGATATAATCTATGTTGAAATTAATTATGAAGTTGGAGCTATTATTGAAGCCTTTGAAGCGTTCGGTTCCGTGGAGGCATCGAAACAGGCGGCTGATTTATACGCCCCGGTCAGTGGTGAAATTATTGGAATAAACACCGATGTTGTTGGCGATGAGGGTCAGCCGGAATTGGTTAATCAATCCCCATATGAAGATGGGTGGATGATTAAAATTAGAATGTCGGACAAATCCGAATTGGATAAATTAATGCCCGCCGACGCATATCGGAAAATGATTGAAGGCTGAATAATGGATAAATTCATTTCAGATCAAATATGGGATTTGAATATCCCTTTTATTCCTCATACCAAGGAAGACATTCGCGTGATGCTGGAGACGATAGGCGCCTCCGATATCGAAGATTTATTAGCGGGAATTCCCAGCGCTGTCCGGTTGAAAGAACCTCTGAATCTCCCATTAAGGATGTCCGAACTTGAAGTGATAGATGAACTTCGCCGCCTGGCGGATATGAACAGGGTGATGACCTGCTTCGCCGGTGGAGGAGTATATGACCATTTCCGACCGGCGGCTTTGGATGCGATAATTTCCAGACCGGAATTTTACACCGCCTACACACCTTACCAGCCCGAAGTCAGCCAGGGGACTTTACAGGCGATTTGGGAATACCAATCGCTTATATGCGAATTGACCGATATGGAAGTGGCAAATGCTTCGCTTTATTGCGGCGGGACAGCTTTAGCGGAAGCCGCCGCTTTATCCGTGAGGTATACAAAGCGAGGCAAAGTCTTGGCGGCGGCAACTATTCATCCCAACCACTTGCAGATTCTGCGTACTTATGGCGCGGCTTTCCCTTTTGATGTAGAGATTATTCCAGCTGAAAATGGGGTAATCGATCTCAAGAAACTTAAAGTATTACTTGATAACGACACCGCAGCGGTGATGATTCAGCATCCCAATTTCTTCGGACTATTGGAAGAAATGGGAGAATTCGAGGAAATGATACACCACAATGAATCCTTATTCATCATTTCCTTCGATCCAATTTCGCTGGGATTATTGAAGTCGCCGGGTGAATATGGTGCGGACATCGCTGTCGCAGAAGGTCAGACCTTAGGTAATGCTATGAATTATGGAGGACCATATTTGGGGGTAATGGCGGCGAAGCAAAAATTCGTTCGTAAAATTCCAGGAAGACTTGTAGGTCAGACCACTGATACTAACGGACGCAGAGGGTATATGCTGGCTCTGCAAACCCGCGAACAGCATATTCGACGCGAAGGAGCCACTTCCAATATCTGCACCAATCAGGCGCTGTGCGCATTAGCGGCGGCGGGGGAATTATGCTTCTTAGGCAAATCCGGAATCGTAGAAATGGCGGAGCAGTCGCTTCAGAAAGCGCATTATTTAGCCGAGAAAATCGTTGATGAAACTAATTTCAAATTAAAATGCCCTGATGGATATTTCTTCAAGGAATTCCTGATAACATCAAAATATAAAGCCAAGCCGGTCATCGACAAACTGGCGGAAAAGAAACTGCTGTTAGGTCCATCTTTGGGTCGATTCAAGCCGGGAGCCGATGAATATTCATTTTTAATGGCTGTAACGGAATCCCGCACCAAACGGGAAATGGACTGGGTGGTGGAAGAACTGAAGCAGTTTGATTAAAGAGGGTAATATCACTTATAATTTGAGAAGCCGTATCAGCGATTAGCTGACACTACCGGGTTATCTAAACCCGCCGAAATTTGGATTGTATTTTGAGTGATTTGTCGGCTTTTAATAAGCCGACCTGCTTCTACTTTGTTAAGTATAAAGAAGCAATAGTTCAAGCTTCGATTAGGGTTTATTTTACCGCCAATAGTGATGGTATTTTATGAGGATGTGGATGTCATTTTTCATCTTTAGATAACGATTTTAACTTTGAAGGTAATACTTTAAAAGTAATACATTAACTAATACAATTAATTATTTCTATATTTTACAATGTCATACAATAATACTCAACAAAACTAACGGAGGGTAAAGTGAAACAGATTCTTGTTTTTAGCATAATCCTAATAATATCTTCCGCCGCCGTAACCGGTGAATCAGTGAAGGTTGTAACAGCTCAAGGTGAAGCCAAGACTAAATCGCTTGCATTGGAGCAGGCGAAACGTTCAGCGGTTGAACAGGGATTAGGAACAGTTATCACCAGCGAAACTCTAACTAAGAACTTCAAACTTTTCAGCGATATCATCCTCTCGCGAGCCAATGGATTCATCAAAAGTTATACCGAGCTTTCCTGCGTTAAGGAACAGGGTAATTTCATCGTCATAATTGAAGCTGAGGTTACGCAAATCTTCGATGAAATCCTGAAAGATCAAGCCGCTTTGGATTTGCTTATGCAGTGGATGGACAAACCCAGGGTGATGATTATTGTGGATGAAGACAATTCCGGCGAAAAGAGTCAAGCCTGCGAAACGGAATTGGCGAAAAAACTGAAACAATGGCGCTTTGATTTGGTATCCCGTCAACAGGTAGAAGCCATTCGCGCGGGAAAACACATTAAGGCGCAACTCGCCGGCGATACGCAAACGGCGGCTTCTATCGCAAATGATGTCGGAGCCGAATTGCTCTTGCTTGGTCAAGCGCATGCGGCGGAAGCGCGGGAGCTTGACATTTTTGAAGGAACCGGAATGAAATCAGTGCAAGCTGTATTCTCAGCGCAAATCGTGAATGCAGCTGATGCGAGGATATTGGCTTCTTATACCACCACTGACGCCAGTATGCACATTTCAGCCGTTACCGCTGGAGTGAAAGCATTGACTAAAACTGCGGCAGAGATGGCGGATTCGCTGGTCGCATATTTATTAAGAAACGCCAGCGAAGAGCAAGTGAACGAGAAAACCATCACCCTCACAATTAAAAATGTTGAATTCAGGGAATTTAGCATCCTTAAGAAGAGTTTGTCTGACATTGACAATGTCTCTCGAGTACACCTGCGTTCGTTCAAACCCTCAACCGGTGAATTAGCTGTTGAATTTATGGGGAAATCCGAGGATTTAGCGGTGGAATTGGATGGTTTCCAAATTAGCAGTGGAAAATTCTCTGTGGAAGAAGTCGCAGGAAATATAGTAATTATCAATTTTGTTCCCGATGAATAAACATTATCCGCCTTGAATTATGACAGGGATAGAGAGAAACAATCTATGCCAGTACCCTTAATATTTGAAGAAAGCAAGCCGGGCAGAAAGGGCTATACCCTCCCCGATTTGGATGTTCCATTTCAAGAAGAACTCATCCCAAACCGTTTTCTGCGGTCGAAACCCCCGGAATTGCCGGAGGTGAGCGAAGGGATGGTGGTCAGGCATTTCGTCAACCTATCGGTGCAGAATCATCATGTCGATAAAGGATTTTATCCACTTGGCTCCTGCACAATGAAATATAATCCGAAGGTGAATGAGAAGGCGGCGCTGTTCCCAGGATTCACCGACCTGCACCCATTGCAGCCCTCAGCTACAGCACAAGGAGCCTTGCGCTTGATGCGCGAATTGGGGCGAGCCCTGTGTGAGATTGTGGGGCTTCCGGCAATAACCCTTCAGCCTTCCGCAGGAGCTCATGGCGAATTGACCGCCCTGCTGATGATTCGCGCCTATCACACCCATAGCGGCAGTCCCCGAAGGAAGGTAGTAATCCCCGACAGCGCTCACGGCACTAATCCCGCATCGATAATCAGCGCCGGCTATGAAACAGTAAAGGTGAAATCGGACGATTACGGTCTGGTCGATTCAGAGGCTTTGGAAGCCGCCTTGGATGATGAGGTCGCCGCTTTTATGATAACTAATCCTAATACTCTGGGTATTTTCGAGTGCGGGATTGAAAATATCGCTAAAATGGTTCACGATGCCGGCGCTATGCTTTATATGGACGGCGCAAATATGAACGCCCTGATGGGAATCGCCCGCCCCGGGGATATGGGCTTCGATGTGGTGCATTTGAACCTGCACAAGACCTTCAGCACCCCGCACGGCGGTGGCGGCCCCGGTTCGGGCCCGGTCTGCGTCAGGGCAGAGCTGACCGATTTTTTGCCGGCACCTGTAGTTATCAGTGATAAAAAAGGCTATCAATCCGCCACGCCTGATAAATCAATCGGCCACCCTGGTGCTGCCTGCGGAAATTTCGGCGTGATGGTCAAGGCCTACGCATACATCCGTTCGCTTGGCGCCGAGGGCTTAAAAGAGGTCAGCGAGAACGCGGTTTTAAATGCCAATTATATAAAAGAAAAATTAAAGGCCTGCTATCATCTGCCCTACGATCGCACCTGCATGCACGAGGTGGTCTTCTCCGGCAAAAAGCAGAAGATAAAAGGAGTGACCACGCTGGACATCGCCAAACGGCTCCTTGACTACGGGTTTCATCCGCCCACCATTTACTTCCCCCAGGTAGTTGAAGAAGCCATCATGATTGAGCCTACCGAAACGGAAAGCAGAGAAACACTCGATGCGTTCATCGCTGCCATGGCTGAAATTGCCAGAGAAGCCGGGGAAAGTCCGGATTTACTGCACACGGCACCCCACCATACTCCGGTGAGAAGGCTGGATGAGGTCAGCGCCGCCAGAAAACCGGTTCTGCGCTGGGAAATGAAATGCTAGAGATGGCTAATATTAACCCGCCCTGTCAAAAAGCATATTCCGTGCAATATTTAGGAGTAGTCCCGTACGAATCCGCCCTCGCCCGGCAGGAGACTTTGAGGCGGTTGAGGGCGGAGGGCGTAATTCCAGACACTGTCTTATTGCTCCAGCACCCGCATGTTTACACCGTGGGGCGGTTCCACGGCGAAGAGGATATTATCGCCCCGCCGGAAAATATACCGGTCGTGCGGACCAATCGCGGCGGCAGCGTCACCTACCACGGCCCGGGACAGCTGGTCGGCTACCC
>JABMRZ010000513.1 GCA_013202315.1 Candidatus Tariuqbacter arcticus
ACTTAGAATGAAAATGGGTATGGATTCCCGCCAAAAGCATGCGGGAATGACAGCCCCCTAAACCCTAATCCCTGACCCCTAAATCCTATTTTCAGGGTAAATTGATTCACTGGATATGATGGAAATTATGGATATACAAATTTCGGACAGGTTGAAAGTCATAAGAAACTTAAAGAATAACACATAGAAACATAGGTTATTAGAACTAATTGGCTGAACGATTCGCTGAACTTTTCGCTGGAATCCCCGATCAGTGGATAACATTCATCATCGGAATGCTGCCGGTGGTGGAACTCAGGGGCGCCATCCCCTGGGCTTTAGCCGCGACCGACCTTACCACGCAATCGGCAGTGTTTTGGGCTGTATTCGGGAATGCGATTCCTATTGTTCCCGTGCTTCTTCTGTTAGAACCCGTAACTAATCTACTGCGAAAGATTAAGTTCTTTGACCGTTTTTTCAATTGGCTTTTTGAACGGACCCGCCGGCGGGGAAAGAAAGTCATCGAGAAATACAAGGTAGTTGGATTGGCGATGTTCGTAGGCATCCCGCTGCCCGGCACCGGAATATGGACCGGCGCGGTCGCCGCTTTAGTATTTGGAATCAAATTCCGATATGCTCTTCCAGCGCTGGTGGCGGGAATGCTTTTCGCCGGAACTATGGTGACCCTCGCCAGTTTGGGCGTCATTGGATTTATAAAAGTCATTCTATAATGGTATCCTCATAATTATCAATTTGTTACCTATATATTAAATCATGTCGAAATACCCTTTCAAGGAAATAGAAGCCAAATGGCGGCGCATATGGGAAGAACGCGAATGCTATAAAACCGATTTGAATTCATCAAAACCCAAGCTTTACTGTCTGGTGATGTTTTCATACCCTTCGGCGCAGAAACTACACATCGGCCATTGGTATAACTACGGCCCAACCGATACTTGGGCGCGGTTCAAGCGTATGCAGGGGTATAATGTTTTTGAACCGATGGGGTTTGACGCTTTCGGATTGCCGGCGGAAAACTACGCGGTTCAGCGTGGAGTCCATCCAGCCATTACCACCGCGGAAAGCGTCGATCTTATCAGAGAACAGTTGAAAGTAATCGGCGCTATGTATGATTGGTCTCGTGATGTGAACACCAGTTCGCCGGACTACTACAAATGGACGCAGTGGCTTTTCTTACTGCTGTATAAACGGGGGCTCGCTTACCAGAAAAAGGCGCCTGTCAACTGGTGTTCCGATTGCCAGACTGTATTAGCCAATGAACAGGTGCTGGCTAACGGCGAATGCCAACGATGCGGCACTTTAGTCATAAAACGCGACTTGAAGCAGTGGTTCTTCAAAATCACCGAATACGCTGAAAAGCTTCTGGAAGGATATGACAAGATTGACTGGCCCAAGAAGAGCGTTGCTCAGCAGAGCAATTGGATTGGGCGTTCCGAAGGCGCTAACATCCATTTCCCCTTGGTAGGCAGGGAAGGATACATCGAAACCTTCACCACTCGAGCGGATACTTTATTTGGAGTTACTCATTTAGTCTTGGCTCCCGAACATCATCTGGCGCTTGAATTGACCTCTTCGGAATATATCGGTGGAGTTGAAGCATATATTGAAAGCGCCCGGCAGACTTCCGATATCGAAAGGGAATCGATCAGCCGGGAAAAAACCGGGGTATTCACCGGCGCTTATGTGAGAAATCCACTTTCAGGTGAAGAGGTTCCCGTTTGGATTGCCGATTATGTCCTTTCTACTTACGGTACCGGCGCGGTTATGGCGGTTCCCGGTCATGACCAACGCGATTTTGAATTCGCCCGGAAGTATCGAATACCGGTCAAGGTCGTCATCCAGAATCCGGAAAATTCCCTGGAAGCCGATAAAATGACCGAAGCGTTCACTGAATACGGAACGATGGTGAATTCCGGTGAATTCAACACCCTGTCTTCCCAAGATGGAATTTTTTACGCGGCCGATAAACTTAAATCGATAGGGCAGGGGGGACCGGCGGTAACTTATCACTTGCGCGATTGGCTGATTTCCCGTCAAAGGTATTGGGGAGCGCCGATTCCAATCATTCATTGTCCGAAATGCGGGGCGGCGCCCGTCCCAGAAAATGATTTGCCGGTCCTGCTGCCCAAAGGCGATATCGATTTCAAGCCCAAAGGAAAATCGCCCTTGGCGGTAGTGGACGATTTTATTAATACCGAATGTCCTGAATGCGGCGGGCCTGCCAAACGCGACCCGGATACTATGGATACCTTCGTCTGCTCATCCTGGTATTACTTCAGATACCTTTGCGCACACCTCGATGATAAGCCTTTCGATTCGGAAGTAGTGAATCGATGGCTGCCGGTCGATCAATATGTTGGCGGCGCTGACCATATAAACGGGCATCTTTTGTATTCGAGGTTCATTACTAAAGCCTTATTTGACGAGGGTCTGATTGACTTCGACGAGCCTTTCAAATGCCTTCGCCACCAGGGAATGATTACCAATTTGGGCGCTAAAATGTCCAAATCGAAAGGAAATGCAGCGAATCCTGAAGTATTCATCGACAGATATGGATCCGATGTGTTCCGGCTTTATCTGATGTTTATGGGTGATTATGAAATCGGGGGGGATTGGAATGATGAAGGTATCGTAGGTATCGACCGCTTCGTTAATCGCATCTGGCGGTTATACTATGATTTGTGGCCTCTGCCTGAAGGTGATGGTATAATTCCCCAGGAACTCAATCGAACTTTACACTATACCATTAAATCGATGGGCGAAGATATTGCTGATTTCTCTTTCAATACAGCTATTTCGCGGTCGATGGAATTGATAAACGCTATCTATGGGTATATCGGTGAAACTCCTAAATCGGAATGGAACAACGAATTTCTGCGTAAATGTCTGAAAACTATAGGCTTGATTATCGCTCCATTGGCTCCGCATTTGGGCGAAGAATTATTCTCAATAACCAATGAAGCCGAAGGAACAGTCTTTGACCAGAAATGGCCTGAATATGATGCGGGAGCGTTGTTAAGGGATGTGGTGGAAATAGCCATCCAGATAAACGGCAGACTTAGAGGAACCGCAGAAGTGAACCGGAATTGCGATGATAATGAAGCGTTCGATGCGGCTTTGAATGTACAAAATATCGAAAAACACCTGGCGGGGAAAAACATTGTCAAGAAAATATTCATCAAGGATAAGCTATTGAATATCGTTGCTAAGTAAATATTAAATAGTTCTTCGCTAAATCGTGTGGGTAATCCGCTGTACAGCAGACTAATTAACCACGAATGAACACGAATAAACGCGAATAAAAAGATATCACTTGATAAGAGATTGATCTGAACCGTTGGAATACAAAGTTAATGCCGAGTAGACCGAAGGAAACCAGCACAATTAAAGTAATTAGCGGAAATCAGCGGTTCAAAGGACAAGAAAATCTACCCATACAAAACAGCGAGGAACCTATTAAATAAACTTACTTGCATAAGCAGGAGGACATCCACTTAAACAGGGAAAAAGGGGCTCTTAGAAATAGGAGCCCTGTATATTTTAAGCGCAACTTAACATAATATATATTATGCGGTATTTTGACGCAAGTAAAAAAACGCTTTAAAAACCAGATTTAGCCGTGGTAATCCAGAGATTCGACTTAAATCACAGGATAAGCATTCATCGTAATTCTTGGGGACAATGAATAAGCGGATTCTATATTAAATCTTCAAAGAGTTATAATGAATGAACTTAGTAATTGTCCGATATTTTATTGCAGACGGATGATAATCCCCTTTGTCCGCCTTTAGAAAAGGAGGAAATCCGCTATCCTTTCTTTCGTAAAGGGAGTGAGGTGGATTTATCAATGGTATAAATAGTTTTATCGTTTGTTAAAAATCGATGCCATTATGTTAAAGTAACACTTAAAGGGTCTGTTTCCGAAATTGTCAAGTCAATTTTTATTAAGAGAAATCCTCATGCCGGTTCCCGGCACAACTTTGAATGAAAATTGGGTGGATTCCCGCTAAAAGCATGTGGGAATGACAGCCTACTAAACCCTAGCCAAAGATATTTGAAATTTTCCGAATACCGAGAACCGAGAACCGAAAATAGAAAATCTCAAGTCTCG